>JAUNGW010000090.1 GCA_030524245.1 Eubacteriales bacterium | reverse complement strand
AGAAATGCCGCCAGAATCCCATCCATCATACAGCCGGTTCCTGTTGTTCTGCTCATCATCGGGCTTCCGTTTTTCACCGTGCAGACAGATACTCCGTCAACAATCATATCCTCAGCCCCTGTCATAACCACTGCCGCTCCTGTCGCCCGGCTAAGCGCCTTAGCCATAGCCACAGACCGGCTGCGGTTATCCCTGGTCAGACAGTCTGTGAGACGCGCATCCACTCCCTGCAGCTTTTCCCCGCCGGATTCTCCTTCCGCATCCGCCATGCCTGCATCCTGCCAGCTCGCTTTCCCAGCCGGCTGTCTGACCGCTTTCCCAGCCGGCCCTCTGACAGCCGCACACCGCCTCTGTCACCGCCCGGATCTCCGAGGCGTTTCCTCTGATCACTGTGCACGGCACCTCCTGCAGAATCCGCAGCGCCGTCTCCAGCCGGAACCGGAACGTACCGGCTCCCACCGGATCCAAAACCACCGGGCAGCCCCGGGCAGCGGTCTTTTTTCCTGCCAGAATCACAGCCTCCGCCCGCCGCTCATTTAGTGTGCCCAGATTCAGCACAAGCCCGTCGCTGCAGGATGCGGCCTCCTCCACGTC
This sequence comes from Eubacteriales bacterium, assembly GCA_030524245.1. GTDB lineage: Bacteria > Bacillota > Clostridia > Lachnospirales > Lachnospiraceae > Brotaphodocola. The sequence goes on along the minus strand of JAUNGW010000090.1, from coordinate 9,834 downwards.
CCGGAGTCCGTCCGCCATCATGGGCGAGGCGCCGGCCGCCAGCAGTATATCCGCCACATTTTCCGCAGTTACATAGTTGGTGATGCAGTGGATCAGCGGACGGCGTTCCCTCACCAGCCTCATTTCGCACCGCCTTCCAGCAGGTGTCCCAGATAATTCATAGCGCCGGCTCTGTGAAGAGCGCCGATCAGCACGGCCGCCAGGGCTGTTCCGCCTGCGGTGCTCACCAGGAACGGCACCACGTACGCAAACAGAGCCGCCTCCCTTCCCATCAGCATGGTTGCCACCGGATAACAGAGAATTCCGCCAAGAATCCCCGTCCCGAACACTTCCCCGGCATAGGCCATGGACAGCCTTCCTGTCTGACGGTAAAACAAACCGCACAGATAAGCTCCGATCATGCTTCCCGGAAAGGCCAGCAGGCTTCCCGTCCCTAACATATTTCTGACAAAGGAGGTGCAGAAGGCCATTCCCACACCGTAAGCCGGCCCTAAAAACACACCCGCAATGACGTTGCAGAGATGCTGAACCAGGAAACATTTTGATGCTCCTATGGGTATGGCAAAACCAGATAAGGACACGGCAAGAGCCGCCAGCATACCGCTTGCAGCCAGTTTTTTTGTATTGATTTTCATGTTGTTTTTCCTCCTTCTGTCTCAATTATCCTGTCACATGAATCACTCGTCGAAAATACTGACAATCTCCCCGTCGAGAATCCGGTTCATATTCTTTACCGCGCAGAAATTGCCGCACATGGAGCAGGTATCCTCCTTCTCCGGCTTTGCAGATTCTCTGTAGGCTCTGGCCTTTTCCGGATCCACAGACAGCCGGAACATCTCCTCCCAGTCCAGATTTTTCCGGGCTGTGCTCATGGCCTTGTCCCAGTCTCCGGCTCCCTTCACGCCCTTTGCAATATCTGCTGCGTGCGCCGCGATCCGGGAGGCGATAATCCCCTCCTTCACGTCCTTTTCATCCGGCAGACGCAGATGCTCCGCCGGCGTCACATAACAGAGAAATGCCGCGCCGGAAGCTGCCGCCAGGGCTCCGCCGATGGCCGCTGTAATATGGTCATACCCCGGCGCCACATCTGTTACCAGCGGCCCCAAAACATAAAACGGCGCCCCCTTGCAGACCTGCTGCTGAATCTTCATATTGGCCGCGATCTGATCCAGAGGCATATGGCCCGGCCCCTCGATCATCACCTGCACGTCCTTTTCCCAGGCCCGTCTTGTCAGCTCCGCCAGCGTGATCAGCTCCTCCATCTGAGATATGTCCGTGGCGTCCTCCAGACAGCCCGGACGGCATGCGTCTCCGAGACTTAAGGTCACATCATATTCCCGGCAGATGTCGAGAATCCTGTCATAATGCTCATAAAACGGATTCTCCTTGCCCGTCATCTCCATCCAGGCAAAGATGATGGAACCGCCACGGGAAACAATGTTGGTCAGCCGCTTCGCTTCCTTAAACCGCTTCGCCGTGCTCTTGTTAATTCCCACATGGATCGTAAGAAAATCCACGCCGTCCTTCGCGTGCATTTCCACAATCTGCAGCCATTCCTCCGTGGTAATTTCCTTTAACGGCTTATGATAATACACCACCGCATCATAGATCGGCACAGTTCCAATCATGGCCGGACACCCGGCAGTCAGCTCCCGGCGGAACCGTCTGGTATCCCCATAGGAGCTTAAATCCATAATGGATTCCGCGCCCATATTCACCGCCTCCTGCACCTTCCTAAGCTCCATATCCACATCCTTCCAGTCTCTGGAGGTGCCCAGATTTACATTGATTTTCGTCTTCAGCATGGAGCCGATCGCGCTGGGACTGATGCAGGTATGGCGCTTGTTGCAGGGAATGATTGCCCTTCCCTGAGCCATCAGCTCCCGCAGCTCTTCCGGTTCCATCCGCTCCTTTTCAGCCGCCGCACGCATCTCCTTTGTAATAATCCCTTTCCGTGCCGCATCCATCTGTGTTGTGTAGTTTTCCATGTGCTCTCCTCCTTATGATGTCTCCTGAAAATGGGGCGTTTACATATCACAGAATACACCTTCCTGTAATACATAAAAACGGCGCTTTGTGCAGGGCTTTCACTCTTACACAAAACGCCGTTTCTGTTCTTCAGATGTTCACTCCGGTCAGGAACCAAAACCGCAGTTCCCGCCAGAATGTCAACGGTCTGCGCTCTGTATTCCGCATTGAAATCCCTACGTTGGCATTACCCAAATCAGGTTATAAAGGTCGAAGTTCGATTACTTCCTCTCAGCCTGCTTCACAAGCTCCCTTGTTCTGTATGTCAGTTCTCATTCTAGCACCGGCCAGCGGATCTGTCCAGCGGATTTTGAGTTTTTTTCTCAGTCCTCCCCTGAGCATTTCTGCCTTAGTTCAGATGAAATACCGGCACCAGATCCACGCACACCGGGCTGTTATCCGGGTTCGTCTCCATAATATCCGCCATATAATCCCACCATTTCCGGTTAATGGCCGTATCCGCGGACTCGGCCCAGCGGGCTTCATCCTCCACCTCCAGATACCCATAAAGCACATGATTTTCCCGGTCTAAATAGATCGAATAATTACGGCCGCCGTACTGGTGAATCATCTCCTTCATCTCCGGCCAGAGCAGGTTGTGGCGGCGCTCATATTCCGCCTCCTGCCCCGGATACAGAAACATTTTGAATGCCTTTCTTACCATGACTGAACGCCTCCTTTTATTTCTCGTACAGGAATTTCTCCGGCAGGGTTACCTTAAAATCTTTTGCCAGATCCCGGAAGTTCTGCGGCGTGATCGTCTGGCGCTTCTCCGGCTGCATGGACAGCATCTTGACCAGAATCTCCGCGGATTTTTCCACGGTATGCATCAATCCGAAGGTCAGATCAAAGTCCTCCCCCGCGGCGAACATGCCGTGATGCGCCCAGATAGCCACATCATACTGCTTCATCAGCCGGCTGGTCGCAACGGCAATATCACGGCCTCCGGGAACCATCCACGGCACCACGCCGATGCCGGAGGGAAATACTACCGGACACTCGGTTGCCATCTCCCACAGCTCCCTGGTAAACACCTCGTCGGACAGCGGCAGCACAAAGGTCAGCGCAATGACATTTGTGGTGTGGGCATGATAAATCACACGGTATTTCCCATCGGTAGCCAGCATTTTTACCTCATGGTTCATCAGATGAGAGGGCAGCTCGCTGGTGGGACGTCCGCCGTTTACCAGCCCCCAGACGATCCGGTAATTCTCGCCCTTATCATCCAGCTCGATCATGCACATGGAGTCCTCCGGCTTAATGATCACATTCCGGAAATACTTCCCGCTTCCGGTCACCAGAAAATACTCTCCCGCCAGCTTCGGCACCGTGGTTCCAATCGGCTGCCAGGGGCCCTCATGAAAGTTTTCTTTTACGCTTTCCACCTCATCCTTTTTTACACGGTAGGATAAATTTCCGCCGTTTCTCTCATGCCATCCCTGCTCCCATCCGTCGTTGGCCATGCGGATAAAGCCCTGAACAAACTCTGCGTCTAAAAATTTCATTGTTCCCATCCTCTTTCATTCATAATGGTGACTCGCCTGCGGCGAATCATATCTGTCAGCTGTCATCCGGCGCAGGCCCTTACCGCAGGGCCAGCACCTCCTTCTCATATTTCTTTACCTCGTCAAACCAGGACTGGTCCGCAGCCACGCCGCAGCGGCGGCAGTACTCCTCCCATACATCGCCCAGCGGATACAGCTTCAGCTCCTCCTGCATTACCATCAGCTCTGTCAGCCTGTTTTCATCCTGCAGTGCCTTAAGCATGGCGGACGGCGTGCAGAGCGCTGACAAAAGCGCCTTCTGCAGGCTTCTGAAGCCAACGGCCCAGGCGGAAATCCGGTTGATGCTTGCATCGAAGTAATCCAGTGCGATATATACCCGCTCCAGCGCGTCGTTCCGCACGATTTCCTTTGCAATCTCTTTTGTCTCGTCATCAAAAAGCACCACATGGTCACTGTCCCAGCGCACCGGTCTCGTCACATGAAGAGCAATCTCCGGGAAGAAGCACAGAAGCGCCGGAATCTTGTCAGAAACCACCTCTGTGGGGTGATAATGGCCGTTGTCCATCAACGGCAGCACGCCGTCATGCGTCGCGGCAAAGCTCAGGGTAAACTCCGCAGAGCCAACGGTGTAGGACTCCACGCCGATGCCGAATACCTTGGATTCCACACAGGGCTTCACCAGCTTTTTATCATAGGGCTGAGACAAAATCTGCTCGATAGAATCCTTATACCGCAGCCTGGGGCCCATCCGGTCAGCCGGAATGTCCTTATAGCCGTCTCCGGTCCAGATATTCATCACGCAGGGCACCCCTGTCTCTTTTGCGAAATACTCAGAAATCCGGATACATGCCTTGCCGTGCTCAATCCAGAACGCTCTCGTCTCCTCGTCCGGGCTGGATAAGGTCAGTCCGTCCTTCACCTTCTCATGGGAGAAAAATGTCGGGTTAAAATCAATGCCCATATCATGCTTCTTCGCAAATTCCACCCATTTGGCAAAATGCTTCGGCTCCAGTCTGTCTCTGTCCACCGCCTCGCCCGGCTCGAAAATTGCGTAGCTTGCATGAAGATTTAATTTCTTTTTTCCCGGCATCAGGCTCATGGCCTTCTCCATATCATCCATCAGCTCCTGTGGAGTTCTGGCCTTGCCCGGATAATTGCCGGTTGTCTGGATGCCGCCGGTTAAGGGGCCGTCCTGATCGAAGCCCTTTACATCGTCTCCCTGCCAGCAATGGAGGGACACGGGAATATTTTTCAACCGCTCAATAACTGCCTCCGTGTCCACGCCAATCCGTCCGTACTGTTCCTTCGCTGCCTCATAACGCTCTCTGCTGTTCATGTTTTATCGTCCTCCTTCATAGGTTTTCAAATCAAAAGACCGTGCCACACAGGCTCTGGCCTCTGAGAGTCCTGAAAATTCTCCCGCTCCGATCATCTGCGCCAGCAAATTCCCGATGGCCGTTGCCTCCGCCGGACCTGCCAGTACCCTCCGTCCGGACCTTTCTGCGGTCAATCTGTTTAAATATCCGGCATTGGAACCGCCGCCCACAATATGGATGGTTTTGTAGTGGCTGCCGGTCAGTCCCTCCAGCTCTTCGGCCGTCTCCGCGTAGCAGTCCGCCAGACTCTGGTAAATCACCGTGGCCAGCTGGCCCGGCGTCTCCGGAACCGGCTGCCCCGTCCTCCGGCAGGCCTCCTTCACCGCGCCGATCATGTTTTCCGGAGCCAGAAACGCCGGATCATTGGCATTTACTCTTGACGGGAAATCCCTGCACTGATCCGCCATTTCGCAAAGCTCCGCAAAGGAATAAGCGTCATTTAACTCATGGCGCACCGACTGGATCATCCACAGGCCCATGATATTTTTCAGATACCGGTAACGGTACTCATAGCCGCCCTCATTGGTGAAATTCCTCTGCCGGCTCTCCTCTGTGCAGATCGCCGCCCGGTTCTCCGTTCCCATCAGGGACCAGGTTCCCGAGCTGATATACAGACAGTCCTCTCCGCCGCAGGGAACCGCCATCACTGCCGATGCCGTGTCGTGTGTGGCCGGAAGAACCACCCGGCAGGAAAATCCCGCCTCACGGGCGATTTCCTCCGTAAATTCCCCGACGGTTGTTCCCGGCTGGCTGAGAGGAAGAAACATCCGCCCGTCCAGTCCCAGCCGTCCGATCAGCTCCCTGTCCCAGTCATTGGCCACCGCGTGGACAAGCTGCGTGCTGGTCGCATTGGTGTACTCCGACCGCTTCACCCCGGTCAGGAGAAAATGGAAATAATCCGGCAGCATAAGAAATGTCTTCGCCTTTTTTAAATACTCCGGATGAGACTGCTGCACTGCCTCCAGCTGGAAAATGGTATTAAAAATCTGTTTCTGAATTCCCGTCCGCCCATAAAGCTCCGCCTCCGGGATCTTTCCATAAACGATCTGATCCATGCCCTCCGTGCGGCTGTCACGGTAGCCGTAGGATGCCCCCAGGATCTGATCCTGCTCATCCAGCAGCACATAATCCACCGCCCAGGTGTCAATCCCCATGGAAACAGGAATTTTCCCCAGCTCCCTGCACTTTTTAATTCCTGTCCTGATTTCGTCAAACAGCGCCGGGATATCCCAGCAGAGTCCGTCAGGCGTCCGCTTCATTCCGTTTTCAAACCGGTGGATCTCCTCCAGCTTCAGCATTCCATCCTCCAGATGCCCCAGAATATGCCTTCCGCTGGACGCTCCGATATCCACGGCCAGATAATATGTACTCATGGCAACCCCCTGCAAATTCTTCTGAAAGTCCTGTCAAACAGCTGTGCAGACTGGATGCTTGCATCCAAGGATGCACAGATATTTGACAGGCAAGCCGGTATGAATAAGCAGGGCAATAGCCCGGATTATGAATACCGGCGGCGATTGCGTGAGTGCGAAGCACGAAGCAATCGACTTTCATACATAGTGGTGATTCGCCGCAGGCGAATCATGTCCGTTTACTCTGAAAGTCCTGTCAAACAGCTGCACCGCCGTCCTGACTCTTTACAATCATTGTATAAAAAAACGCCTGCCGGAGAAAGTACAGCATTTGCTGAAAAATAAGTCCTTATTTGCAAGCCGGTAATCCTGTGATATACTGAAAGGAAACAGAAGCGAAAGGAGCCTCGCCATGAACCAGCAGCTTTTAGACCAGTTAAGCCGCATCACCGAGGAAGAACAGCGGATCCTGGACGGTGCAGCCGCCATCGACACCGCGCTCTACTCAGACAGTCCGTCTTTCGTCATCGACAGCAGGAAGATGCTGCAGGACGGCAGACTGATCCAGGTGCGGCCCCACACCCGTTTTATCCGGTTCCCCCGGCATACGCACAACTATGTGGAGATGATCTACATGTGCGCCGGTCAGACCACTCATATCATCAACGGCACAGAGATTGTCCTGCGCACCGGCGAGCTGCTGCTTTTAAACCAGCACGCCGCCCAGGAAATCCTCCCCGCCTCCGCCACGGATATCGCGGTCAATTTTATCATTCTGCCGGAATTTTTCGGCCAGTCTCTGGCCATGATGGGCTCCGGCCACAGTATGCTGCGCGACTTCGTTGTGGGCTGCTTACAGTCCGCCGACTCACCGGTTTCCTACCTGCATTTTAAGGTGTCCCAGGTGCTTCCTGTCCAGAATCTGGTGGAAAATCTGGTGTGGACCATCACCCACAATATTCAGAACAAGCGGCTGATGAACCAGATCACCATGGGACTTTTATTTCTGCAGCTTTTGAACCACACAGACAAGATTGAAGCCGGCAAAAACTCCTATGAGCAGGAGCTTCTGATGAATGTTCTCCAGTATGTGGAGGAGCACTACAAAGACGGCTCCCTGACCGCTCTTTCAAACCATTTAAACTGCGAATTCACCTGGCTCTCCAGAACCATTCTGCGGCTTTCCGGCCACACCTACACCGAGCTGGTGCAGAAAAAACGGCTGGAGCAGGCCTGCTTCCTCCTTCGCTCCACCACGCTCTCCGTCACAGACATCAGCCTGGCGGTGGGATATGATAATTTCAGCTATTTCCACCGTATTTTCCGTAAAGAATACGGAGTGACGCCCCGCGGCTACCGGATCAGCCCTGCGGCTTTATAAAGGCTTCGTAAAGGCTGACGACTTTTTCATTGCATTTTTTTTATATGCATATTATAATAAAATCCGTAATTATTCAGGACTGGGAAAATAAACTTCCGATGTGACAATACGGGTAAAAACGGTCTTACAAGCGAGTCTGGCGCCCATTTAGGGCCTTATTTTCCTGCCGTCCTGAACATTTACGGGAATCGTAGAAAACACGAAGGAGATACCGCCATGGGATATGAATTCATCAACAAGCTGCCCACACCGGCAGAGATCAAAGAGCAGTTTCCGCTTCCCCCCGCCTGCGCTGCCATCAAGGCTCAGAGGGATGAAGCAGTTAAAAATGTCATCAGCAGCCAGAGCGATAAGTTTTTAGTCATCATCGGCCCCTGCTCCGCGGACAACGAGGATTCCGTTCTGGACTACACCAGCCGCCTGGTAAAGATCCAGGAGGATACGAAGGATAAGCTGATTATTATTCCGAGAATTTACACCAACAAGCCGCGGACCACCGGCGAGGGCTATAAGGGCATGCTGCACCAGCCCGATCCCGAGAAGCGTCCCAGCATGGCCGACGGCCTTCACGCCATCCGCCATCTTCATATGCGGGTGCTGAAGGAAACCGGTCTTTCTACCGCAGACGAGATGCTTTACCCAGACAACGTAAACTATCTGGACGATATTATGTCCTACATTGCCGTAGGCGCCCGCTCTGTGGAGAACCAGCAGCACCGCCTGGTTTCCAGCGGCTGTCATGTGCCTGTCGGCATGAAAAATCCCACCAGCGGAGACCTTTCTGTCATGCTGAACTCTGTTCAGGCAGCACAGCACGGCCACGAGTTCATCATGCGCGACTGGGAGGTTAAGACCGAGGGCAATCCCTGGACTCATACCATCCTGCGCGGCGCTGTCAGCAAGCACGGCCAGTGCCTGCCCAACTATCACTATGAGGATCTGATGCTGCTCCACAAGCTCTACATGGACCGCGGCCTGGCAAATCCGGCCTGCATTGTAGACGCCAACCATTCCAACTCCAACAAGCAGTTTAAGGAGCAGATCCGTATCGTCAAAGAGGTTCTGCACAGCAGACGCCATTCCGATGTACTGAACAGCTTCATCAAGGGCGTTATGATCGAAAGCTACATCGAGGAAGGCAGCCAGAAAATCGGCGAGCACTGCTACGGCAAATCTATCACCGATCCCTGCCTTGGCTGGGAAGATTCCGAACGTCTTGTGTACGAGATCGCAGAGAACCTGTAACCGCATAATCGGAAGGGCCGCCGCACCTTTGATTTTTGAATCAATGGCGTGGCAGCCCTTTTCATTTATAAACAGATATCAGCCTGCTTACAAAACATCAACTCCTAATATCCTGCCACCTTTCAAACAGCCCGATAGACCGGAATTGCTCAATCTTCTTTGTCCCCTGTCAGAAGAACATACAATCCATAAACAAAAAGAATAAGGAATATAACCGTAGGGATCAATACTCCATTGTCTAAAATACTCATTATCATTCTTCCCGGCGGTGTTATCCACGCAGTCACCGGATTTTGCATTGCCGCCATTACCATTCCTACAGTGCCAATAACACCACTTAATGCTAAAAAGCCACCTTTTATATTTTGATTCATAATTCTTATCCTTTCGTATCAAATCATTTGTCTTTACAAAAAAGTAGAATTTCCATCTTCCTTACTCTTTCGTCAGAACCTTTTTGTGATAATTTCTGCTGTTACAGTACGGACACTTCATCTTCCTGCTTCGTCCCCAGTGCGGTGCCATAACAACGGCCTTCATTGTCGGAACGTATCTTTTATGGCATTCCTGACACTCATAATATCCAGCATCATGTTCCAGTTTTACAGCGTAATAAATACCTGTCACGAAAACCGCCATCCCGACAAGAATCATGACGATCCTCCAGACTGTCTGTTCCACTGCAAAACTCGCTGCAAAAATAAGAACCAAAAAGGTGACGGATGCTGTCCATCCGATAACATTCTCCAATGTCAAAAGTTTTTTGTTGTTTAATTCCTCCTGCCTTGCGAGCTCTGTAAGATTTTCCTCTGCTATCTTTTTGTAATTATCCATATTCAACCGTTCCCCGGTCAGGAGTTCATTGACATTGATTTCCAAAAGCTCACACAGCTCCTGCATAATGGCTATATCCGGCATGCTCTTTCCGGTTTCCCATTTAGAGACAG
>JAUNGW010000089.1:233-10444 GCA_030524245.1 Eubacteriales bacterium | reverse complement strand
AGGTATATGTAAAGGCAGAGGACGGTAAGCAGAGCGTGGCTCAGTACGTAGCTCAGGTTGCAAAAGAGAACGGTGCAAAGATTACTGTCAAGAAGTTCGTTCGTTTTGAGACCGGCGAGGGCCTGGAGAAGAAGAACGAGGACTTTGCAGCTGAGGTTGCAAAGCAGATGGGAATGTAATTCCAACTTTATAAAGATAAAAAGCGGTTCCAGGATGCGATTGAAGGTATCCTGGAATCGCTTTTTGTATCATGGGAAAGTTACGTCCCATGATATAAAAACGCTCCGAGGGGATCGCCCTGCGGCGTAAGGGAATAAATGCCGCTGACGCGATCCGCCGCAGGCGGAGAATCCTGCGTGGCAGGATTTTTTTCATCGCTGGAAGGTGGATTGATACAATCAGATGCCAGTTATGTCTGAAAATGTGCATATCGTGCAGAAATTCACTTTTGTTGCTGAAATTATGGTAGAGTAAACCCATTGAAAACAGGCCTGTTTTAAAAATGTACAATGGGAGGGAAATCATGTTAGCAATTAATATGGACGATGTAATCAACGTCTTGAATTCATGCAAACCGTATCTGATCGGCTTTGCTGGTGCTGCAGTCCTTGTTCTGATTGCGGCAGTCGCATGTGGAAGAATGGAAAAGCCTGCAAAGAAGCTGGGGCGCACTCAGGCGGGGATCGCCCTGCTGCTGGCGCTTATCACCACTGTAAATCTGATTTGTTTTATTCCCATGTCCAGTTTGATTTCTTTGGCAACCGGAAATGGAACCATTTCGGAGGAAATTTCCGCCGAGGCAACAGAGCTCTGCACGCAGGTGGCAGAGGAAGGGATTGTCCTGTTAAAAAATGAAAACATACTGCCGCTGGAGCGCAATACGAATTTAAATGTGTTTGGCTGGGCGTCCACCAATCCATGCTACGGCGGAACCGGTTCTGGTTCTCTGTCAGATGCTTATGAGACGTATCTCTGCTTCAGGGGCTGGAACAGGCAGGTTTTCATTTGAACACGGAGCTTTCTGATTTCTACATATCCTACCGCGCTGACAGGCCGGTGGTAGGCATGTGGGAGCAGGACTGGACCCTGCCGGAGCCGGAGGCAGACTCCTATACAAAAGGTATGAATCTGAAAGGCAGTCCCATTCTTCTTTTCATACCGTTCCAGATAGGCTGTCAGCGTATCGATATAAGATTTTTCATCCTCTACAATGGCGATCCGTATCATATGACTCTCCTGGTGTTTGATAGTTCTATGATACAATGGAGCGCGTAAAATGGCAAGAAGAGGTCGTGAATAAAGGATAGATTATATGCGGAAACAGATTGACACTTTTTGACATTTTATCTTATAATAATAAATATATCAGAAAACTTTTACGCTGAAAGGAGGTTTTTATGAAAAAGCAGGTTTGTGTTCTGTTTAGTGCGGTTATGGTGGCTGCCTTGCTTACAGCCTGTGACGGAAGCCAGAAGGAGACTGGGGAAGCTGCGGGAAACGCGGCGTCTGAAGCAGGCACGGAAGCGCCGGAAGCTGCCGGGAAGATCACGGACGGTACTTACGAGGGCGAGGGTACTGGCAAAGGTGGTTTGATTAAGGTGTCGCTGACCATTTCCAACGGAGAGCTGGCGGATATTGCCGTGCTGGAGCATGAAGAGACGCCTGGATTTGCTGATGCGATGGATGAGCTGCGCCAGGTGATGCTTGACACCAATCAGATCACGGTAGATGGAGTTTCCGGTGCAACCCTGTCCTCCAACGGTTTTATGGAAGCGGTAGCGGATGCATTTGCCAAGTCAGGCGGAACAGAGGCTGATCTGGCGGCGAAGGAAGCGGCGCCAGCGGAGGAACGGGCAGATTCCTATGAGGCAGACGTTATTGTGGTGGGCGCCGGCGGAGCCGGCCTGAGTGCAGCCATTACAGCGGCTGAAAACGGCGCGAAGGTGATCGTGATTGAGAAAATGAACAATGTCGGAGGCAATACCCTGATTTCCGGCGGAGAGATGGCAGCTCCAGGAAACTGGCTGCAGAAGGAACAGGGCATCGAGGATGATACGGAACGATTCTATAATGATATCCTGGCCGGAGGCGATCATGAGGCGGATCCGGAGCTGGTCCGTGTTCTGGCAGACAATGCACTGGATGCGGCGCTCTGGCTGCGGGATGACGTAAATGTGACCTTCGAGGATTATATGCTCTTTTTCGGCGGACATTCCGTGGAGAGATCTTTGGTTCCGCTGAATGCAAGCGGCGTGGAGCTGATTGAGAAGCTGACGGCAAAGGCGGAAGCGCTGGGAGTGGAAATCCACACCAACACACCGGCAGTGGAACTGATTCAGACAGATGGCAGGGTGACAGCAGTGAAAGCAGAATCGGACGGAAAAGAGATCATATATCAGGGAAACAGGGGAGTGATTCTTGCTACAGGCGGCTTTGGATCCAATTTGGAAATGCGTATTGCCAACAACCCGGATATGGACGAAAAGATTCTGTCAACAAATTCCGTGGGAAGTACGGGAGATGGCATTATTATGGCAGAGGCCCTGGGAGCGGCGACTGTTGACATGCAGTATATTCAGACATACCCCACCTGCGATCCGGAGACAGGAACACTTCTTTATGTGGGAGACGTCCGCCTGGAGGGCCGGGCGATTCTGGTGAATCTGGAAGGAAGGCGATTTATTGAGGAACTGGAGCGGCGCGATGTGATTTCCATGGCCGTTACAGAGCAGACCGGAGGCGTTTCCTATATGTTCTGGGACGAGGCCAGCATGGAGGCATCCGGTGTGAATGTGAAGCATGAGAAGGAATACAATAACCTGATTGAGCGCGGGCTTTTGGTAAAAGCAGATACAGTGGAAGAAGCTGCAGCTCATTTCGGCATTGACGCAGCTCAGCTGCAGAAAACCATTGACAATTACAACCAGTACTGTGCGGATGGAAAGGATCTGGAGTTTAACAAGCGCGGCGAGCTGATTGCATTCACGGACAGCCCGTATTACATCATGAAGACAACGCCGGCTATCCATCACACTATGGGCGGTCTGAAGATCAACACCAAGACGCAGGTGCTGACGAAAGAAAACGAGGTTATCTCCGGATTGTACGCAGCAGGCGAGGTGACCGGCGATATTCACGGAACCAACCGGCTTGGCTCGGATGCCATTGCGGATATTGTGGTATTTGGACGGATTGCTGGTGAGCAGGCAGCGGCAGCAGAGTGAAAATCAATCATGGTTTATCTTAAAAATCAAAGGAGGGCGAAGCGGAATTTTCTGCTTCGCCTTTTAAGTCTGCTCAATGCCATAGAGTACGGAATCCGGCTTGCGGCATCGACCGGTGTAAAGACAATATAAACAATATATAAAGATTTTATAGACTATCCCTCAAAAATCAAGTATAATGTCAGTTGATTGAAAAAATACATGATTTTTGGGGGATGCTTGCATGAAAATCATTATTATCGGATGCGGCAAGGTGGGAATTGCCCTGGCTGCTCAGCTTGTTTCGGAGGATCACGATGTGACGCTGATTGATGAGTCAGCTCAGAAAATACAGAACGTGCCGGACGATATTGACGCTATAAAATATGTGGGAAATGGAGCCAGTGTTGCTGTTTTGCGTGAAGCCGGAGTGGATACGGCGGATCTTTTGATTGCGGTGACAGGGCTGGACGAGGTGAATCTGCTTTGCTGCCTGATTGCGAAGAAGGCAGGAAACTGTCATACCATCGCCCGGGTACGGAATCCGGTATACTATGAGGAGATTGAGTTCATCCGAAAGCAGCTGGGGCTGTCCATGATTATTAATCCGGAGCTGGCGGCAGCGAATGAGATATCCCGGATCCTGAGATTCCCTTCGGCTATTAAGATCGATGTGTTTGCAAAGGGCCGGGTAGAGCTGGTGAAATTCAAGGTCCTGCCTGAGTATAAGCTGGATGGATTAAGCATTATGGATGTTATGGGACGGTGCCGCAGCGATGTGCTGATCAGCGGTGTGGAACGCGGCGGTGAGACGGCGATTCCGGACGGTCAGTTCGTGCTGCAGAACCATGACATTGTTTCAGTTATGGCCACGCCGAAAAATTCTATGGACTTTTTCCGTAAAATCGGCGTGCAGCAGACAGGACGCGTGAACAACGCGATGATTGTAGGCGGAGGAAAGATTGCCGTATATCTTGCAAAGCAGCTGATTCCTATGGGAATTCGGGTGAAGATTATTGAACGTGACCGGAACCGGTGCGAGGAGCTTGGAGAGCTGCTTCCATCGGCTCTGATTATCCATGGAGACGGCAGCGACCAGAATCTTCTTCAGGAGGAGGGACTCCGGGAGGCAGAGTCTTTTGTTACGCTGACCAATATGGACGAAGAGAATATTTTTCTGGCGCTGTTTGCGAGAGAGAATTCTCATGCGAAGCTGGTAACGAAGGTTAATAAAATTGCATTTGATGAGATTATCAGGAAAATGGATTTGGGAAGTCTGATTCATCCAAAATTCATCACGGCGGATTCCATCGTGCAGCATGTCCGGGCAATGCAGAACAGCATCGGAAGCAATGTGGAGACGCTGTATCATATTCTGGATGGAAAAGCGGAGGCGCTGGAATTCCTTATCCGGGAGGAATCGGAGGTTACCAATATTCCGCTGATGGAGCTGTCTTTAAAGGATAACCTGCTGCTGGCCAGCATCAACCGCGGCGGACAGATCAGAATCCCCCGCGGACATGACCAGATACAGAAAGGGGATACGGTGATCGTGGTGACTACGCATGCAGGGTTAAGCGATATCCGGGATATTCTGAAGAGGTAGGCCGCATATGAACTATTCGATTATTTTTTATATTATTGGCTGGATCCTGAAGGTGGAGGCGGCGCTGATGCTGCTTCCCTGCGGAGTGGCAGTGATTTATGGAGAACGGGATGGAATCGGTCTGGCTGCGACTGCTGCAGTCTGTCTGATTCTGGGAATTCTCATGACATGGAAAAAGTCGGAGAATCAGATCTTTTATGCGGCGGAGGGACTTGTGACGGTTGCCTTAAGCTGGCTTGTGCTGAGCGTGGCGGGAGCGGTTCCCTTTGTAATCAGCGGCTATATTACGAACCCGGTGGATGCCCTTTTTGAGGCTGTATCAGGATTTACCACTACGGGAGCCAGTATTTTGACGGATGTGGAGGCGCTGCCGTACTGCCTTTTGTTCTGGCGCAGCTTTACCCACTGGATCGGCGGCATGGGCGTTCTTGTATTTTTGCTGATTGTGCTGCCTATGACCGGCGGCAGCCATATGAATCTGATGAAAGCGGAAAGTCCGGGACCGATTGTCAGCCGTCTGGTGCCGAAGGTGCAGTCTACGGCCAAAATTCTGTACGGCATTTATATTGTGCTGACGATAGTGGAGCTTGTGTTTTTGCTGGCTGGCCGGATGCCGCTTTTTGACGCGCTGGCTACATCCTTCGGAACAGCAGGAACAGGCGGGTTTGGCATAAAAAATGACAGCATGGCCGGATACTCTCCTTACATACAGAATGTAGTGACTGTGTTTATGATTTTGTTCGGTATTAATTTTAACGCCTATTTCCTGATTCTTATGGGAAAAGTGGGACAGGCCTTAAAGATGGAAGAGGTACGGGCATATCTTCTGGTGATAGCGGCTGCCATAGCATTGATTTCCTGGAATTCGCTGGAGCTGTTTTCGTCTCTGGGTGAGAGTGTTCATCATGCGGCTTTTCAGGTGGGATCTATCATTACGACTACGGGATTTGCCACTACGAACTTTGATCTGTGGCCTCAGCTTTCCAGAAGTGTTCTGGTGGTGCTGATGTTTATAGGCGCCTGCGCGGGAAGTACCGGAGGCGGAATAAAAGTATCCAGGCTGATCATCCTGGCGAAGACAGTACGCAAGGAGCTGATTCAGATGGTTCATCCTCATGCGGTGAAAAAGGTAAAGATGGATGGAAAGCTGATTGAGCATGAGGTGGTGCGGGCAACCAATGTTTATATGGTAGCCTATGTGCTGATTTTTGTGTTCTCCTGTCTTCTTGTTTCCCTGGACGGGCAGTCGCTGGTGACGAATTTTACGGCGGTGGCGGCAACCTTCAATAACATCGGGCCGGGACTTGAGATGGTAGGACCCAGCGGGAATTTCCAGATATTCAGCAATTTTGCAAAGCTGGTGCTTATATTTGATATGCTGGCAGGACGGCTGGAGATTTTCCCGATACTGGTGCTGTTTTCAAGGGAAACCTGGAGGCGGTTTTAATTTTAAATATTAAATTCAAAAACAGGAAGTGACCATTTATGGAATTGATGTCCGCGGTGATCTCCGGGAATGAACGCTGGGAGAAGCTGCTCCATTACAATATGACTTGCATGGGCGGGTTTATGGGGACGTATGCGGTATGCGGATTTGAGGGAAATTTTGCATCGGCTCAGACGGGCAATCTGATGAGTATGACAAAGGCTCTGGTGGGCGGAGATATCAGGGAGATGCTGTTAAGGATAGGTGCGCTTGTGGTGTTTTCCATATCCATGGCGGTTTCTCATATTTTATCTCATTCGATTGCGCGGAAGAGCATGCGGAGGCTCTGTCTGTGGGTGGACCTGGCGGGGCTTCTGGCGGCAGCGGCGGCTCCGGCGGTCTGGCATTCGGTTTTGCGGCTGTATCCGATTTTTATTGCGGCCAGCTTTCAGTGGGGAACCTATTCCGGAGCAGGAGGGTACAGCAGCGCCAGCATTTTTTCTACGAACAATTTAAAGCAGGCGGTGATTTCCTGGACGGATTATATCGTATATCATGAAGAGAGCGCGAGAAGCCGCGCCTCCTTTTATACCCTTACGGTGCTGTCCTTCGTGACCGGAGCCCTGGGTGGATGCGCTTCGGTGGCCGCATGGGGAAACCGGGCGGCGCTGTGCGGACTTGTGCTTTTGCTGACGGCATGGGTGATGACTGCAAGGGAGGAGGGGCGATGAGGAACAGGCCATTGCTTTTTGCTGTCAGCGGAGTGAAGAACTCCGGGAAGACAACCCTGATCAGACAGCTGATTCCGGTTCTTTCAGAGATGGGTTTGAAGACGGCGGTGATCAAGCACGACGGACATGAGTTTGAGGCGGATGTGCCTGGAACGGATTCCTACAGTCATATGCAGGCTGGAGCTTACGGTACGGCGGTGTTTTCCGGGACAAAGTATATGCTGGTGAAGCAGAAGGCGGTAACGGAGCTTGAGCTGGCGGAGCAGTTCCCGGAGGCGGACGTGATTCTCCTGGAGGGGATGAAATACAGTCCTTATCCGAAAATCGAGCTGGTGCGTCAGGGGAATTCAGCGGAGCCGGTGTGTGATCCGAAAACGCTTTTTGCGGTTGTGACCGATATTGAGGGCTTTCGGACCCCGTCAGGGTGGGAAGAGCGGATACCGGTCATTGGCTTTTCGGATGTGCATGAGATCGCAGAGCTTCTTCTGGACGGCCTGTTTATACAGAGGCAGCTGTCCATGGCTGTTCTTGCAGGCGGCCTAAGCAGCAGGATGGGACAGGATAAGGCGGGACTGCAGTATAAGGGGCAGTCCTTTCTTCAGTGCCAGACAGAGAAGGGACAGCGTCTTGGAATCGGGGATATTCTCGTGTCGGGATACCGCGGACAATGCGGCTGGAACGTAGTACAGGATCATTTCAGGGAAAAAGGGCCGCTGGGCGGGCTTGAGGCAGTACTTCGGGAGGCGGTCCATGATTATGTGCTTGTTCTGCCGGTGGATGTGCCGCAGCTTCCTCTGTCAGCGCTGAGAACCCTGGTCAGAGCCGGAAGAAGGACATCGGCGCCGGCGGTGGTGTTGAGCCACGGCGGCAGGACGGAGCCGCTGATCGGCATTTACAGGGCAAAGCTGGCGGAGCTGGCAAAAAAGAGACTGAGCGAAGGCCGGGGATCGGTGTTTGCCTTTTTAAAGGAAGCAGGATGCCAGGTCTGTGAAACCGGGGAACCAGAGGAATTTTTCCGGAATATCAATACTCCGGAGGCGTATGAGGCGTTGACAGCAACACATAGAAAAACTTATAGTGAATAAAAAATAATCAATTTTATTTATTGTGAAAATTGTATTATAATAAACTTAACAAATAAGAGTTGAGTAAAAGGAGGTTATCATGGCACGATTGTATGTAAAAATCAAGGACCAGGATAATGTAGTGATTGCTGTGCGGGACATTGCTGCCGGAACGGAGATTATGGAGGGCCTGACTGCCAATCAGGACATTCCCCAGGCTCATAAGATTGCGCTCTGCGATATTCCCGCAGGCGGAGAGGTCATCCGCTACGGCGTGGTTCTTGGCTATGCGATCAATGATATCAAAAAGGGAGACTGGATCAACGAGCATATGCTGGATCTTCCGGAAAGCCCCTCTGTGGATCACATGGAGTATGGCACCAATATTGTGAAGATGGAGGATCTTCCCATGCCGAAGCGCACCACCTGGATGGGCTACAGAAACGCGGAGGGGCCGGCGGCTACGAGGAATCTTCTTGGCATTGTTACTACAGTACAGTGCGCGGCCGGCGTTCTCAAGGTGGCTGTGGAGCGGATCAAGAAGGAGCTGCTTCCCAAGTATCCGAACGTGGACGGAGTTGTGGCGGTGACCCATCCCTACGGCTGCGGAGTTGCCATCAATGCGCCTCTGGCGTATCTTCCGATCCGGGCCATTACCAATGTGATCCGTCATCCGAATTTCGGCGGGGAGATCATGGTTGTGGGCTTAGGCTGCGAGAAGCTGACCTATGACAGAGTGCTTCCGCCGGAGGATATTACTCCGGAGAACGTACTGACACTGCAGGATTATGCAGGTCATGACGCCATGATGAATGCGATTCTGGAGATGGCGGATAAGAAGCTGCAGAAGCTGAATTTAAGAACCCGGGAGGAGCTTCCCTTAAGCGAGCTTCTGATCGGTATGCAGTGCGGCGGCAGCGATGCCTTTTCCGGCGTTTCTGCAAATCCCAGCGCAGGCTATGCGGCAGATATGCTGGTGCGGGGCGGCGCTACGGTGATGTTCAGCGAGGTGACGGAGGTTCGCGACGGCGTTCATATGCTGGCAGCCCGCTGCAAGGATGCTTATACGAGAGACCGTCTGGCAGAGGAAATGAAATGGTACGACAAATATCTGGAAGAGGGCGGCGTAGACCGTGACGCCAACCCCACCCCGGGAAATAAAAAAGGCGGCCTGGCCAACATCGTCGAGAAGGCTATGGGCAGTATTGCAAAGAGCGGAACCAGCCCCATTGTGGAGGTTCTTTCTCCGGCAGAGAAGCCGACAAAGCATGGCCTGATTTTTGCGGCAACCCCAGCCAGCGACATTGTATGCGGACCCAGCCAGGTAGCCAGCGGCATTGGCCTGCAGGTATTCATGACAGGGCGCGGAACCCCTTATGGACTGGATATCAGCCCGGTGATCAAGGTCTGCAGCCGCAATGAGATGAAAAACCACTGGTTCGATCTGATCGATATTTCCGCAGGAGACGTGGCGACAGGAGAGAAGACCATCGCTGACGTGGGCGAGGAGATCTTTGATATGATTCTGGATGTGGCCAGCGGTATCAAGGAGCCCTACAGCGACCAGTACGGCTTCCACAATGACATGTGTATTTTTAACCCGGCGCCGATAACCTGATAAGGCAGCCTGCGAAAGATAATCGTCAGAAAATTATGAGGGAGACTGGAAAAATGTTTTGCAGTCTCCCTCATTTGTGCTATACTAAAGATATAAACGGATACTGTTACCGGAGGAGGTTTTCTTATGGATAAAAGCAAACTGGTGATTACGATTGAACGGCAGTATGGAAGCGGCGGACGCATAGTAGGCAAGAAGCTGGCGGACCGGCTGGGAATTCCCTATTACGATGACGAGATTTTAAGCATGACGGCGGAGAAAAGCGCAGTGGGCGAGCAGTATTTCCGGCTGGCGGACGAGAAGGCAGGCAACAATCTGCTGAGGCGCATTGTGGGCGGTATGAGACATGCCCTGCCGGGGCAGCCGAAGATTGAAGGAGATGTTACCTCTCCGGATAATCTGTTCCGCTTTCAGTCAGAGGTGATCCGGGAGCTGGCTGAGCACGAGTCCTGTGTGATCATCGGCCGCTGCGCCGACTATATTCTGGCTTCTGCCGGAAAGGAGGACCTGGTTCGCGTGTTTGTCTACGCGGACACGGCGACCTGTATCCGCAGAACCATGGA
>JAUNGW010000089.1:0-223 GCA_030524245.1 Eubacteriales bacterium | reverse complement strand
CTCTGAGCAAGCTGACGAAGCAGACCAAGCAGAGACGTGATTATCATAAGTATTTTACCGGCAAGGAGTGGGAGGACGCAGAGAACTATGATCTGCCGATCAACGCCAGCCGGCTGGATTACGATCAGATTGTGGAATTGATTGTGACCTATATCCGGATGCTGGGATATGAGGTATAGGATGCAGAGGAAGGCCCGTGATTTCACAGGCAGCTTATCAATGC
>JAUNGW010000088.1 GCA_030524245.1 Eubacteriales bacterium | reverse complement strand
GGTAGCATGGCTCTGCCGGAAGCTTCTCCCTCCAGCCGTCCCCGGAAAGCTCCTCCACAGAAAGCTCCACCGACGGATGCTTCCCCTGTTCCTCCATCAGCCGGCTGATCCTGGACTTTCTCATAGGCGTCAGAGGATGGTCCTTCATATGGCTGTCCTCCAGCAAAACGCCGTTCACATACAGTCTTCCGTCCCGGACTGTCCGTCCGTTGACCGGCAGGGACGGACAGAGCACGGTCCTGGTAATCCCGTACCGATCCATGACAGCATCGATCACCGGTCCGATGTTTCCCTCCGGTGTAGAATCAAAGGTGGAGCAGTATTTCAGGTAAAGCTTCTCTGCTCCCATCTTCTTAAGCCAGTCAAAGGCTGCCAGGCTCTCCTCCACCGCCTGCCGCACCGGCTCTGTTCTGGACTTTAAGGCAACCACAATGGCTCTGGTGCCCGCTTTCAGCTCCGGCTCCTGCCCCGGCACTCCGTTAAACAGCACCGCAGGCGCCCCCGCAGCCGTCAGAAAGGAGGCCGCATCAGAGGCGCCGGTAAAATCGTCTGCCACCACACCTAAAAAAATACGCTCCATATCAGCTCCTCCTCTTTTTATAATATCCGCCCTCCAAAAACCGGCGCACCGTATCCGGCTCCACCTCCAAAAGGCCGATGCCGCCCATTCTGGCAAGAATGTTCATCTTACAGACGTTCTCCGTCACATCCAGAGCCGTCCTGCATTCAGACATGCTTCTATCATACACCAAAATCCCGTGATGTTCCATCAAAATTACATGAGTTTTATCACATACCCTGCCGACTGCCTCCGCCAGCTCCCTGCTGCCTGCATGGTAATAGGGAATTTTCAGAATATGCTCATCATAATACATGGATTCAATAAACAGGTTCGTCTTCAGCTCCACCTCGCTGCAGGCGCAGAAGGTGCCATAAAACGGTGAGGTATGGATCACAGCATGAACATCCGGACATTTCCGGTATACCTCCAGGTGCATTCCCGTCTCCTTGGAGGGCTTTTTCTCCCCTCTCACCACATCCCCGTCCAGACTGCAGACAACAAAATCCTCCTCCCGCAGATCTCCCAGCACCGTGCCGCTGGCCGTCACATAGACCAGTTCTCCGTCTCTGGCGCTGATATTTCCCGAGGTGCCCCAGGTCAGCTGCTTTTCCATAATCCATTTCCCTGTGTCGATCATTTCCTGTATGATCTTTTCCATGGCGTCTCCATCCTTTCTCTTCTTCATTAAAACCGCCTTCAGGGAGAACCGGCAGCGGCTCTCCCTGATTGGTTTTTCATTTAAGCATTTTTAATCTTCTCTGCGATGGCCTCGGCAAAGCCGGAGGTGCTTGCGCTTCCGCCAAGATCCGGAGTAACAAAGCCCTCCTCCATGGTTTTTAACACGCCGTCTTCCATCAGCTTGCCTGCCTGCGCCAGCTTCTCATCCTGATACCGGTCCGCCAGCCAGTCAAACATCATCACTGCTGAAAGCATGATTCCCACCGGATTTGCGATGTTTCTTCCTGCAATGTCAGGCGCGGAGCCGTGTGCGGCCTGAGCCATGCACTGGTGGTCGTTGGTGTTGATCGCCGGCCCAAGGCCAAGGCTTCCGGTCAGCTCGCCGGCCAGATCAGAGAGGATATCTCCGAACAGGTTTGTGGTGATGATTACGTCAAAATCCTTCAGACGCTTCACCATATGAGCCGTCATGGCGTCGATGTGGTAATCATCGATCTGCACCTCCGGATAATACTTTGCGCCGATCTCCTTAATGGTGGAGCGGAACAGCTCGCCCGGCATCTTGATTACGTTTGCCTTATGTACGATGGTCAGCTTTTTGCGGCGTTTCATGGCCTGCTTAAATGCCTCGTGGGCCAGACGCTCTGTCGCCTGTCTGGTACAGATGTTTAAGGAAATAGCCATGTCCGGATTCGGCATGAACTCGCCCAGCCCCTTATACATGTTCCGGTCCGGCAGAGAGCCCTCGGAGTTCTCTCTGAACACGATCACGTCCGCCTCGCCCACACGGCTCTTCACTCCGGGATAGGATCTTGCAGGACGCATATTGGAAAACAGGTCGAAGTAATGACGCATGGTTCCGCTGGGATTGGTCTTCTTAAAATGCTCCTCCGGATAAGCGGCGGAGTCGTGGGGCGCGAACACCCAGCCGTGTACGGTCTTTAATCCCTCCTTGGTGATCTCCGGCACAGGATCCCCGTATTTTTCAATGCCCTCCCAGCCCATGGGGAACACCGGGAACTCCACGTCCAGGCCGGTTTTCTCCACCGCCGCACGCATAATTACCTCTGTAGCCTTTGTAATCTCCGGTCCGATTCCATCTCCGTAAAGTAAACCAATTCTGTAAGTCATGCTTCCTTCTCCTTTCATCTGCCGCGGCTGTCTGCCGTTTTCTTTCATGTCTATAGGATACAGGAAGCCTGCCGTTTTGAAAAATGCTTAATTCCCCATTGAGGCCATGGCATTTATGACATGGGGCTCCGGAACCGGCAGTTTTTTCATACCACAGGAAACTTTTTTATTCCGCTTCACACTCCTTCAGATACCTTGCCGACCGGGCCGCCGCCGTCTCCGGGTCAGGCTTCTGATCGATTTCCAGGGAAATATATCCCTTATAGCCGCTCTCCTCCAACACCTTCACCACCTGCCTGACCGGAAGCGCTCCGTCCCCCGGCGTTTTCCGTTCGCTGTCGGACATGTGGACGAACCCAATCTGTCCCGCGGCCATTTTTACACTGTCCGTGGCAGACGGCTCTGTGATCCCCATATGGTACACGTCCGCCAGCAGCCCGGTATTTTTACAGCCCAGCCTGGAAATCCAATCCAGGCCGTCGCTGATGGTATTGATATTGTTGATATTCGTTTTATTCTGCGGCTCAAGAAGCACTGTGACGCCAAGCTTCTCTGCTTCCCGGCACACATCCCGCAGCACTTCCTCCAGATCCGCCTCACTGCAGCCCGGCGCCTCAGAAAGCTGTCCCCGATACTTGCCGATCAGCGCCGGCGCCCCGTACCTGGCGCAGAGCCGCAGAAGCCCTGACGCGCGCCGTCTGGCCTCCCTCCGGTTCTCCGGATCCGGATGAATCAGAAACAGCTTTTCACCAATCTGCATGGGGCTGGTGCCGACAGCCGCCACGTTCAGACCGTACCGCGCAAGCTCCCCGTCCAGCTGCGCCGTATCCACCGTGTCCGGGTTCGCGATCAGCAGCTCCACACCCTCGTATCCATGCTCCTTCATCCAGGCAAAGGCCGGGCCGTAACCGCCCGTAAACGCCTTCACCTTTCCCTTATATGCCGGCTCCGCCACCGGATAAGCAAGCTTCATTTTATTCACTCCTTTTTCTTAAATACAACGGCCCCGCTGTCTGACGCTGCCTGCCAGCCGCTGCCGAACACCTCCGGGCAGTCCACGCCGCGGCGTCTGCATTCCAGATACAGGCTGTCCAGAATTTCCTTTGTCAGGGAAATCCCCTGCTCCAGGGACGCTTTTGTTTTCCGGTCCTCCGGCTCGCCCGGCATCAGGATCTCATCGCAGCCGGCCGCCCGCGGAAGCGCCTTCAGCCGTCTGTAGTACTCGTCCATCCGCTTCTTGTACTCGTCCTCCGGCACAAACAGATCCGGCCGCATGACAAATATCATATGCCCCAGGTTCTGCGGCTCGTCAAAACGGTAATACAGGCTGCTCACATCCCCTGCATAATTGCTTCCCGTATACATTCCCGCCATCATATCCATCAGCATGGCCAGCGCCGCTCCCTTGGGTCCGCCGAACGGCAGGCAGATTCCCTCAAAGGCCTTTTTGGCGTCTGTAGTGGGATTGCCGTCCGAATCCAGCGCCAGCCCCTCGGCAATGGGCTCGTTGTTGATCATAGCCACGCGGATTTTTCCTCTTGCGGTCACAGTCATGGCCATATCAAGCAAAAATCCCGGACTCTCGTATCCTCCCGGCATCCCCGCTGCAAAGGGAGCCGCCCCCAGAAAGGCGGTACGGCCGCCGCATACAGGCAGAGCCGCGCTGGAGTTGGTATACACCATGCACACATAGCCCTGCTCCACCGCCTGCTTCACATAAAGCGCCGACATGCCGAAATGGGTACTGCGGGTACACCCGACCATGGCGATTCCCGTCTTTTTACAGAGACGGATTCCCTCCTCCATGGCCCTGTGCGCCACCAGAAAGCCCATGCCGTCATCGCCGTTTACCTTGAGCACGGCCGCCGCCGGCTGCTCCACCTGAATATCCGGCCGCGGATTCACGCACTTGCAGTCAATCCGTTTTAAATACATGGGAATTCTGGAAATACCATGGCTGTACAGTCCTCTCATGTCCGCCTTCACCAGATCCTCCGCAATGGTTTTCGCGTCCTCCGCCCGCAGGCCTCCCGCTTCAAACAGGCGGCGTCCCAAAAGCTCCAGCTGCTCCTTCCGGAATACAAATTCCTGATGTGTGCTCATGTTATTCTCCCCCTCTCCGCTGCTTTTCCATCTTCTCGCCCATCCGCTCCGCTATGGCCCTGGCCACGTCCATAGTGGATGCCGTTCCGCCAAGATCCGGCGTCAGCGCCCTGTGCTCCGACAACAGCTCCACTGTGGATTCCTCCACCAGCCTTGCCTTCTCCTCCTCGCCGATATGCCGCAGAAGCAGCGCTCCGGAAAGAATCAGCGCGATGGGATTTGCAATGCCCTTTCCGGCAATGTCCGGCGCGGCTCCGTGGGAGGCCTCCACTACAATCATGCCGTCCTCCCCCACATTGGCTCCCGGCGCCAGCCCCAGGCTTCCAACCAGCCCCGCCGCAAGATCCGACAGGATGTCTCCATACTGATTGGAGGCCACGATCACATCAAATTTTTCCGGATTCTTCGCCAGGTAATAGGCGGAGGCGTCGATCATAAAATCATCAGACGGAATATCCGGATTCTTCGCCGCCACCTGACGGAAGCATTTTAAAAACAGTCCGTCCGCCATGCTTACCGCGTTGGCCTTGTGCACGCAGGTCACTCTGCTGCGGTGGTTCCTTCTGGCGTAATCAAAGGCATACTCCGCGACCCTGAGCGCCGCCTTCTTTGTGGTCAGCTTGATGCATTCCGCCGCCTCATCCCCGATCATATGCTCGATGCCGCTGTACACGTCCTCCGTGATCTCTCTCATAATATGCACGTCCAGCTTCTCATAATTACCGGAAATACCTGGTATGCCGCGGATTGGCCTCGGGCAGACATAAAGCTCCAGCTCCCGTCGGATGGCATTGTTTAAGGATGGGTAAATTCCAACTGTCCCGTCCTCATGCTCACAGTAAACACGCCCCTTAAACTTATCGACAAGAAGCGGCGCCTTAATCGCCAGCTTCACCTCTTTTAAGGTCTTCACTGCCTCCTGGGGCAGCGGATGGCCGTACTGCTCCATGCCGTCATCGCCAATTGCCACCGGCACCCACTGAAAATCAAGGCCTGTTGCCTCCAGCACATGAATAGTTGCTTCCGTGATCTCCGGACCGATTCCATTTCCCCTGATAACCCCCACCTGAATGCTCATACCTGTCTCCTCTCCGGCGCTCTGCGCCTGCTTTATGCATCTGCCGCAAGTCAATCTCATATTCCTATCTTATCTTCCCTTGACATGATTGTAAAATAGAATTATATTATACTTAATTATTCGATTTCAGAATGACAGAAAGGATGAATTTCCCATGCAGATGTCTGACTGGATTTTGCTCCGGACACTTTATGAGTGCCGGAATTTAACGAGAACAGCGGAGCTTTTGTATCTGTCCCAGCCAACCATTTCCAAGCGGCTCCAGGCCATGGAACGGGAACTCGGCGTCACCATCGCCGTCCGTGGAAAACGCGGCATCACATTTACGCCGGAGGGAGAATATCTGGCTGTTAAATCCGCCCAGTTTCAAAGCCTGATGCAGGAAATTCACACCCACCTGTCCCAGATGACAAAGGAGCCGGACCGCTGCCTTTCCATCGGCGCGTCCAGCTCCATTACCCGATATTTTCTGCCTGCTCTGCTTCAGGCCTTTCAGCTTGCCCATCCCCACGCCCGCTTCGACATTACCACCGGCCTCAGCAGTCAGATCAGCCACATGGTAGAGCAAAGGAAGCTGGATCTGGGTCTTGTCAACGGCGAATTTCCCTTTTCCGGCAGCAAATATCTGTTCAGGACAGAGCAGGGCTATCTGGCCTCCAGCACCCCGCCGGACATGGCCCTGCTGCCCTCCTTGCCCTACATTACCTACTTCAAAGACCGGAACACCCAGAATCTGATCGAGCAGTGGTGGCGGGAAAACTACGCATCTCCCTTCCCCCAGGGCCTGACCGTCCGGGACGGCGATATCTGTAAAAGCATGATTGCCAGAGGCCTTGGCTACAGCTTTTTCTTCACCAGAGAATATATGGAGGAATACCCGGAATATATTCACCCCCTGTTTCACAGGGACGGAAGTCCCCTGGTCCGCAGCGCCTGGATTGTCTGTATGCCGGAGGCGGAGCAAAATCAGGATGTTATGGATTTTCTCCGGCTGGCGGCCTTTAATACAGAGAACAGATAAAGTCTGCGCATTTTTCCAGGCCAAAGGCTCCGCTGTCCAGACAGATATGATAATTGTGGACCGCTCCCCAGACCATGTCCGTATGGTAATTGTAAAAGGCGCTGCGGCGCTTGTCCTTATCCCGCAGCCGCTTTTCCGGGGACAGATCCCGTTCTCCATACACGGACACGATCCGCTCCATCCGCTTTGCCGGATCCGCATAGATGAATACCCGCAGGCAGTCCGCCTTGTCTCTGAGAATATAATCGGCGCACCGTCCCACAATCACGCAGGACTCCTTCTGCGCCAGCTCCAGAATCACCTGACGCTGCATTCTCCACAGATAATCCTCCGCCGGAATCTGCGCTCCGCTGCTTAAGCCGGAAAGACTTCTGGCGATCAGGCTGTTCCATGTGGAATCCTCTGTTTTTTCAGCCACGTATTCTTTGGAAAATCCGCTTTTCTCCGCAATTTGGCTCAGCAGCTCATGATCATAGACTGGAATCCCCAGCTTTTTTGCCGTCATTTTCGCAATCGTTCTTCCTCCGCTTCCAAACTCACGCCCTATCGTAATAATTCTGTTCATAGCCTTACTCCTCGATTCTGTTTATTTTTTTCTTTGATGCCTGGAAATACATTACGGCCCCGCAGGCAAGGGTAAGCCCCTCTCCCACAAGGAAGGTCCACCAGACCGCGGACACATTTTCCATTCCTGTAACCTGCCTGCTTATCAGCCACGCAACCGGAAGAATAAAAATCACCTGCCGCTCCAACGAAATCACAAGAGACTGAAGTCCGCATTCAATGGCCTGAAATACTCCCTGCAGCGCAATGCTGAGCCCGGCAAAGAGAAACGCGAGAGAAACAATTCTGATGCAGTCGATGCACATGCCATAGGTTGTGTCAGACAGAGAAAAGAATCTGGTAAGAGGCACAGCCGCCGCCTCGATCACAACCGTTCCCACCACCATCAGAACCGCCGTATAGAGAAAGCCGAACCTGATTCCCTGACGGATTCTCGTTTTCGATTTCATGCCAAAATTGAAGGATACCACCGGAGTGATGGCGTCCCGGACACCTACTGCCGCAAAAATAATCATCTGCTGAATCTTGCAGTACAGCCCGTAAACCGTCACCGCATTCTCTCCCACCTGTGCCATCTGTCCCAATATGATATTCAGTCCATAGGTCATTACCGTTAAAAGCGCCTGGGAAAGCATGGCCGGAAATCCGATGGCGTATATTTCCTTTATGACAGAGGCCTTCAGCTTCAAATACCGCATTTTGTTTTCTATCTCCACGTTGCATCTGCAGTGGAACACAAACACGAGAACAGCTGATACAATCTGACCGGCTACGGTGGCGTATGCCGCGCCCTTCACGCCCATTTCAGAAAATCCAAGCCATCCGTAGATCAGAATCGGATCCAGCACAATATTGATCACCGCTCCGGCCACCTGAGCTGCTGTAGAATACAGCGATCTTCCCGTTGCCTGAAGCATCTTCTCATAAACGGAAAAGAATACGATGCCAAACGACATACAGCAGCAGATTCTCAGATAATCCACCGCCATCAGCAGCACCGTTTCGCTGATCCTTCCTCCCGCATTCTGGGAATACACATAAGCCGGTACTCCGGCTGCGCCGAACACCAGAAACACAAGAAAGATCAAAGCACCCAAAACGCCTGCATTTCCGGCCACGGTGCTTGCCTTATCCCGGTCTCCCTGGCCCAGAGACTTGGCCAGAAGCGCGTTTGTTCCCACTCCGGTTCCGATTGCCACCGCCACCATAAGCAGCTGAACCGGAAATGCCAGTCCCAGCGCGGTCAGCGCCTCCTCCCCGGCCTCCCTCATGTTGGATAAATAAGCGCTGTCCACGATGTTGTACACGGCCTGCAGCATCATAGAACAGACGCTTGGCAGTCCCACCCGAAACATCAGACGCCCTACCGGCTCCGTTGCCAGCCGGCTGTTTCCTTTGTTTTCCATAGTACACTCCTCTCTGCCTTTCAAAAAAATTATTCAGATGCTCTGTCCTGAATATCGACATAAAAAGAATCCTGCTGCGCAGGATTCTCCGCCTGCGGCGGGTCGCGTCAGCGGCATTATTCCATTCCGCCGCAGTGCGATCCACGCGGAGCTTTTTTGTATCATAGGACGTACTTTCCTATGATACAAAAAATGAGCAGCACCAACTGGATTTACGCAGTTCATGCTACTCATCGACTTTGTCATTCTATCATTTTTTTATTTTGCACGCAAAGGACATTTTTCACAAATTTTTCTGCTTTGCGAGGGTTTCAAAAATCAGTTTTTCTGCAATTTCAAACCCGGCCGTCCGGCGGACGGTGAATCCATGTCCGCTCCCCGCCACACATTTCGCCTGAACCGTAACGCCGGCGTCTATCAGCTTTGCCGCAAACTGCACGGCCGCCTCAGTCAGCGCATCCTGCTCTGCCAGGAGCATCAGAACCGGCGGGAATCCCTTCAGTTCTTCCTTTGAAGCCATAACCGGCGATGCCGTAATCTCATGTCTCCGGTCATAATCAATGTACCATTCCATATATTTCCTGCTTTGCTCTACGGAAATACGGATAAACGGCGCATACGCATACCGGCATTCTGCCGCATCCGTCAGAATATCTACCGGAGGATAGTCAAGAATCAGCTGAGTCGGGCGAAATTCTCCTGTCTTCAAAGCCAGAAACTCTACTCCGCATACCAGGTTCCCGCC
Source organism: Eubacteriales bacterium (assembly GCA_030524245.1). Taxonomy (GTDB): domain Bacteria; phylum Bacillota; class Clostridia; order Lachnospirales; family Lachnospiraceae; genus Brotaphodocola. The sequence continues at coordinate 1,332 of JAUNGW010000088.1, read as the reverse complement.
TGCACTGTGGCCTGCCAGCACCAGCGTCCGCGGATCCGCGCAGAATTCCTCCGGATGCTCTGCAACATATTTTACTACGTCATAGCATTCCTCCAGGGCATATGGATAGCGGTACTCCGGCGCCGTATGATAATCAATATCCACAACCACATACCCGCTGTTTTCCACCATATTCCGGCAGAAAACCACATCCTGATCCCGGTGCCCCTTCACAAAGCCGCCTCCATGCATATTGATAAACACCGGATACGGCCCCTGTTCCTTTCTGGGACCATACAGATATATATGCGTCTCACCGCGTCTGGTCGGAATCAGTCTCTCTTCCTCCCAGTCTGCTGAAAACATGTTAAGCTCCTCCTGGCTTAAATTCTTTCCAACTGCGCCTGCACGGACATTTTCCAAAGTCAGTTCATTATTTCCCATAACAGCCTCCCTCTCATCATCAATACAAGATTCCAAATATAATGCTGGCAATAATCAATACGATTGCTCCCTCCTTCCTGCCGCTTCCTCCGCCGCCCGCCGGATATCTCCCGAAAACGTCTCCTTCAGCAGATCCATAAACACCCGCTGGGCTCTGGTAAGCAGCTCCCTTTTCCGGAAAACAGTCCCGATCTCCCAGTAAATCCCCTCCGGAGACAGGGAATAAAGGCAGGGGCGGTTTACCGCATGGGAGAGAATCACCGTGGTTTCCGGCACAATGGAAAGTCCCATGTTGACTGTGGCAAGCCGGTAGGCGGTCTCATTGCTGGTGGTCTCAAAGATGCGCTCCGGGCTGACGCCGTGCTCCATGAAAAGCACATCCACCGCAGTCCGGATCCCATGTCCGCGCTTTAAAAGAGAGAAGGGATACCCGCCCAGAGCGCCCAGTCTCACCCAGTCCCTCCCCTGTTCAAATACCGCCTCCTCAAGCGGCATTCCTGATACCAGAAGAAGCTCCTCCCGGCAGATCGACTCCTGATCCAGATCATATTTTCCTGATACAGGCAGCGGCATGATTCCCAGATCGCACTGGCCCTTTGCCACATACTCCTCAATCAGCTCTGACCTCACCTCCATGGTGCGGATGTCGATGCCGGGATAAGCTGCCTTAAACCGCGGCAGTACATACGGCAGGAAAAAGGAGGCTCTGGCGTGGGAGACGCCCACCCGGATCAGCCCCTTTTTATTCTGGGCAATGTCCGTTACCTCCTGCTTCAGTCTGTCGTTGAGCGACAGGATCATTCTGGCTGTCTCCACGTACTTTTCTCCCGCCAGCGTCAGGGAAATCGGATTCGTTCCCCGGTCAAACAGCGGCGTCCCCAGCTCCTCCTCCACCCTGGCAATATAATG
>JAUNGW010000087.1 GCA_030524245.1 Eubacteriales bacterium | reverse complement strand
GCACTTCAAATAATTCCGCCATCTTTGCCTGCGTCAGCCACAAGTTTTCCTGATATAAAAGGATTTCAATCCGAACTTCACCATTATCAGTTTTATAAAACAGGATTTCTCTTGTTTCATAATGGGTCAGCCCATATTCTTCGTTCATATCCATCCCCTTCCTATTATAACCTAAATAACTCTGTGCTATTGACGTATAGAAATAAAAAAGCACCAGCCCCGCAGCATTCCCGTCTGCAAAACCAGTACTTTAAAGTGCACCCTCAGGGACTCGAACCCTGGACAAATAGATTAAGAGTCTACTGCTCTACCAACTGAGCTAAGGGTGCTTCTTGTGTTGTTCGTGCCTGTCTGTATCAGCGGCACGAACAACATTCTATCGCATAGAGCAAAAAAAGTCAACCCCTTTTTCAAAAGTTTTTTAAAGTTTTTTAAAGGGGGCCGAACGCCTTATTTTCAGGCGTTTTTTACCAGCCGGACAATATCGTCCTTTGCCTGCACTCCTACCAGCTTGCCGACAGCCTCGCCGTTTTTGAAGACGATCAGAGTCGGAATGGACATCACCTTGTACCGCATGGCAATCTCTTCATTCTCGTCTACGTTTAACTTGCCTACGTAAGCGAATCCATCCAGCTCCCCTGCCAGCTGCTCCACAACCGGCGCCATCATCTTGCAGGGGCCGCACCAGTCTGCGTAAAAGTCTACCAGAACCGGTTTGTCTGCCTTTAAAACCTCTGCATCAAAATTTTCTGTTGTAAATTTCTTTTCCATAAATGTTATGCCTCCTGTTCACAGTCCTTTTTGTTCCATATCGGTTTTGTACTGCCCGCGCCGCTGCCTGCCCTTTCCGTGGTTTAAAACCTGCTCCACCTCTTTAAAGCTCCTGTTCCACTTTAAAATCTGTCGGTTCAGCGCTTCCTTGTCGCTGGTGGAGCTTCTCAGGCTTCGGGTAAGCTTTGCTTTCAGATCCATCGCCGCGCCTCCATGACTGCTTCCTTAACAGTATATGCAGATCAGCGGCTGGCTATCAGCTTACAGATCGGATTCCCCATAGAGGAAAATTTCATCTCGTATTCCGTCATCACATTACCCTCGCACATGGGATCGTGATGCAGATCCCTGGTGGACGCGTCGATGCGCCAGCCTGCCCCGGGAATAGATTCCAGCGAGTAGGAAAACAAATCCTGATTATCTGTCTTAAACTCCACCTGCCCATCCTGCTTCAGAATGCGGTCATAAACCTTCATGAATTCCGGCGATGTAAGGCGGCGCTTTGCGTGACGGTCCTTGGGCCACGGATCGGAAAAATTAAGATAAATCCGCTCCACCTCTCCCGGCGCAAAAATCTCTGCCAGATCTCTGGCATCCACGCACATAAAGTAAATATTAGGGAGCTCCAGCTCCTGCCGCTTCTGCAGCGCCCGCAAAAGAACGCTGGAGTACCGCTCGATGCCGATAAAATTCTTTTCCGGATAACGGGCCGCCATCTCCATGATAAAACGTCCTTTGCCCATGCCAACCTCAATGGCGATGGGATGGTCATCGCCGAACAGACTGCGGAAACTGCCGCGGTACTGCTCCGGCTGCCCGATCACATACGGACTTATCTCAATGGCCTCCTCCGCGCCGCGGATGTGGCGTAATCTCATATTCATTTCCTCCAGACGTACAAATTTGCCGTGATTTCATTTTAGCAGATAGAGGCCGTCTTGGCAAGCCGTTTGACCACACCGCTCCATACCACGCTCTGAAAAACAGCTGTTCCGGACAACGCGTCCTTCATCCTTATCACTGCTGCCTTTCTTAACTCTTCCCGAAAATCTTTTTGAATTTGAATTTTGAATTTTACAGATTTTCTCGATTTTTTGCGTGCACAATTCCAGGCATTGTAGTATAATATTTGCAAAAGGATATTAACCGGCGCGAAATCGTCTTTGCCCGGTTTCTGCACCCATTTCATCATACAAAGGAGGGCGCACATGGGTACAAACGGAAACACGAATTGGGAACAGATCCAGCAGGGTGTGAGCGAGACGGAACGTCTGATCCGCCAGAAGGATTACAACGGCTCCATGATCAAGGCACGCCAGACGCTGGAGTTTATGGTCAGGCTTTTATGCGAGCAGTCCAGGATCCCCGAGGGGGGCGATCTGATGACTATGATCGATACCCTTTACGATAACCGGCGTATCAGCAGGTCAGCCTGCGAGCACTACCACAAGATCCGCATTATCGGCAACAAGGCGGCCCACGAGGGCGATGCCAATGCGTACAACGCCAACCAGGCCTATCACATGCTTTCTCAGGAGGTTTACGCTTTTGCAGGAGACAGCCGCACTCCACGGACGGATTTCCGCCCCAGAAGATCGGAGTCCGGCCAGTCCCCCGCAGCCCGGACTGCCCAGGCAGCCAGAGCAGCGGCAGCAAGCGGCCCGCGCCTGAGCACCGGCTCAGCGGACGCTTCCATGGGCGGCGGACGGTCTGCCAGAACCATCGGGAGCAGCACTCCCGCTTCCCGTTCCGGCACCGGCAGCGCCAGAGGATCTCAGCCGTCCCATTCCGGCGTTTCCAGACCGCATGCTTCAGCCGCAGGCAGATCCATGTCCATAAACCGCAGCCGCCGGCGTCAGCCTCAGCGCCGCCGTGGCTTCACCATGTACGATCTGCTGAAGCTTTTGATTCCTGTTTTGTGCATTGTTCTGCTGTTTCTGGCGGTGAAGCTTCTCAAGCCGGCTTCTGATAATACAGAAACCACACCGGCACAGACGACAGAGGCTCCCACAGAGCCGCCCACAGAGCCGGTTACCCAGGCGCCGGAGGAAACAGAAGCTCCCGCCCCGGTTTATAAAACCACCTCTGTTCTCAATGTCCGTCCCCAGCCTGCCACAGACGGCGACCGGATCGGCCAGCTGGATGCCGGCGTTACGGTTGAATATGTGCGGGCTCACGATGACCAGTGGGCCGTGATTATGTACAACGGCCAGGAGGCATATGTGGCCAGCCAGTATCTGACCACGGAATAAGCTTCAGAGCTTTAGACAGCCGCCTCGTCCGCATTCAGCGGGCGCAGTCGGCTGTCTTTTTACTTTCACCAGTTTTTCTTCCTTATTTTTAATATTTTCCATCATTTTCCACGAAAGAATTTCGTTAAAATTTTGATATTCTTTAATTTTTACTATGGATTTTTCCCGGAAAAGGTGTATGATTAGTAGCGTATTACTATGGCCGTCATAAGCGGAAGCTTATTTTAAGAACATATGGCCGCCAGAGCAGCCGCGCTCCGGCGCAGGAATGCGCCGGAACGCATTCTTTTTTACAAATCTGCTGTACAGGAGGAACCACCATGGACAAGGTAATTAAACAGATATCCGATATTGAGTCCGCGGCCGCCGCCGTCATGGATGCCGCCAATGAGCGCAAACAGACGTTTGCCGCGGAGATGGCGGAAAAAACCGCCGCCTTCGACCGGGAGCTGGACGCCAGGGCGGAACAGAAAATCCGGCAGCTTCAGCAGCGCATGGAAGCGGATATGAAGGCCCGGCTGGCGAAGCAGAAGGCTGACGCCGAGGCGCTTCTTGCGCAGATGGAAAAGAATTACGCGGATCATCATAAGGAATATGTGCAGAAATTATTTGAAGCACTGGTAAAGGAGTGAGGTTATGGGCCTTTTAGCTTACAGCGGCATCACCACGAAGGTGCGGGCCATGGAGGGACGGCTTCTGACTGAGGCGCAGCTGCAGCAGATGGCCTCCCTGGAGGATGTCCGCAGCGCCGCAGATTTTTTAAAGCAGCAGCCGGCCTACCAGGATATCTTCGCCGGCCTGGATGACACGATGCTGCACCGCGGTTATATTGAACAGCTTCTCACCGGATCCATGTACCGGGATTTTACCAGCCTTTACCGGTTTTCCAGTTTAAGCCAGCGGCGGTTCCTGGACATTTATTTCATGCATTATGAAATCGCCGTTATCAAACAGGTGCTCCGGCATCTGCTCGGCCAGCAGTCCCAGGCTCCGGATATGACGAGATTCCGGGAATTTTTCCGTCAGCATTCCAGACTGGATCCGGTAGCTCTTTCCCAGGCCGGAAACATGCAGGAATTCCTGGACAGGCTGGAGGGTACCGTCTACGGCCCTCTGTTTTCCAGGATGAAGGATGGGCCGAAATACGGCCTGTTTGATTACGAATCCCGGCTGGATTTATTTTATTTGAAATCCATGTGGACTGCCCGGACAAAGCTGCTTCCCAAAAAGGAACAAAAAATCCTTGCGGAATGCTTCGGTCCGCGGCTGGATCTTCTGAATATTCAGTGGATTTACCGCGCCAGATATTATTATAACCTGCCGGAGGCAGACACTCTGGCCCTGCTGATTCCGATCCGGTACAAGCTGCGCCCGGCGCAGGTCACCCGGCTTCTGGAGGCGCCGGACCGGGAGGCCTTCGCCGCCGCGATCCGTTCCACCGCCTACGGCCGCTACCGGGAAGTAAAGGAGCTGAACGCGCCTGACGCGGAGCGGCTTCACCGGCAGATGCTCGACCGGATTTACAGCAAAACCATCCGCAAATATCCTTATTCCATAGCGATTCTGGATGCCTACCTCTATTTTAAGGCGAGGGAGCTGCATCAGATCATCACGATCATCGAGGGTATCCGGTACGGCTTAAAGCCGGATGAAATTATCCGGCTCGCAGCAAAACAGTAAGGAGGTGTCAACCTGTGATAGAAAAGATGAAATTCTTAAGTGTCACCGGTCCCAAGGACGACCTGGACCGGGTCATTGACCAGTATCTCTCCAAATATGAGATCCATCTGGAAAATGCCCTGTCTGAGTTAAAAACCGTTGCCAACTTAAGACCCTATACAGAAGCAAACCCGTATAAGGCGGAGCTTCAGACTGCCGAGGCCCTGGCCGCGGCGTATAAGGACCGGCTCCCCCAGTCTCCCGGCAGCCGCCCGGAGCCGGAGCAGGCAGCCGCCTTTATCCGGGATCTGGACAGCCGCTTGAAGAAGCTGGAGGAGGAAAAGGCAGAGCTTGAAAAGGAGGCGGAGATGATCCGCACCTCCATGGACAATGTGATTCCCTTTGCCAACTTAAATTATGATCTGCGGGATATTCTGCATTTTAAGTATGTAAAATTTCGTTTCGGGCGGATGCCCCACGAATATTTTAACAAGTTCATGACCTATGTATACAACACGGTGGATACGGTCATTCACAAATGTCTGGAGGACGCGGATTACGTCTGGGTTGTATATTTTGTGCCGGAGGTGCTCTGCGACAAGGTGGACGCCATCTATGCGTCCCTGCATTTTGAACGGTTCTTCCTTGCAGACGAATATGAGGGCACTCCGGTGGAGGCCACCCACGCCCTGGAGCAGAAGCTGGCCGATGTCAGCGAAAAAATCCGCGGTGTGGAAAAACAGCTGGTTCAGTCCATCGACGACTGCAGGGAAGAGCTGGCGGCCGCCTGTAAGCGCCTTCAGGACTATTCCAGCAGCTTCGAGGTCCGCAGGCTGGCCGCCTGCACCAAGCAGGACGAGCACACCTTCTACATCCTCTGCGGCTGGATGAGCCAGGAGGACGCGGCGGTGTTCCAGCAGGAGGTGGAAAAGGACGGAAATACCTTCTGCATCGTGGAGGACGACCACGGCAACGTACTCAGCAAGCCGCCCACAAAGCTGAAAAATCCCAGGCTTTTCAAACCCTTCGAGATGTTTATCCGGATGTACGGCCTGCCCTCCTATGATGAGCTGGATCCGACCATTATCCTCGGACTGACCTATTCCTTCCTGTTCGGCTTTATGTTCGGGGATGTGGGACAGGGCCTGTGCCTGCTGATCGGCGGCTTCGCCCTCTATAAGGCGAAGAAAATGAACCTGGCGGCCATTATTTCCTGCTGCGGGTTCTTCTCCTCCATATTCGGCTTTCTGTTCGGAAGCGTCTTCGGCTTTGAGAATATTTTAGAGCCCATATGGCTGCACCCCAAGACCGCCATGACCCGGCTTCCCTTCATCGGGAATCTGAACACCGTATTCGTAGTGACGGTAGCCATGGGCATGTTTATCGTGCTGATGACCATGCTTTTAAATGTTGTGAACAGCCTCCGCTGCCATGATAAGGAAAAGGCGTATTTTGACACAAACGGCATCGCCGGCATTGTGTTCTACGGCGCCCTGACGGCCATGGTCTTCCTCTACATGAGCGGCCATGCGCTGCCGGCAGCCATTGTGCTTGTAGTGATGTTCATCCTCCCGCTGGCAGTTATCTTCCTCAAGGAGCCGCTGACGGCTGTTCTCGAGAAAAAGACCGAAATCCTGCCGGGCTCTAAGGGCATGTTCTTCGTACAGGGCTTTTTCGAGCTGTTTGAGGTATGCCTGAGCTATTTCTCAAACACCTTGTCCTTCGTCCGCGTGGGCGCCTTCGCCGTCAGCCATGCGGCCATGATGGAGGTGGTTCTGATGCTGGCCGGAGCAGAGGCCGGAGGAAGCATCAACTGGCTGATCATCATTCTCGGCAACCTGTTCGTCTGCGGAATGGAGGGACTGATCGTCGGCATCCAGGTGCTCCGTCTGGAGTACTACGAGCTGTTCAGCCGGTTCTACAAGGGTACCGGCCGGGAATTTAAGCCTTACGGAAAATAAACGGACATGCTCCGCCTTTTGGCGAAGCACCGCTTTGAATGAAAGCGGAGCGCAAATCCATACCAATCAATAAAAAGGAGAATCCAATCATGACTTTATTAGCAAAAATCACACTGGCAGCCGCATTACTCTTAAGCATCGCAGTTCCCTTCGGCGCATTTGCCGCAGGCGAAAAAACAAAGGGCCGCTATAAGACGGCCATGGCCGTCAACGCACTGCTGTTCATGGGCACTCTTGCCGTGGCCGCAGGCCTTATGTTCACCGGAAATGCATTTGCCGCGGAGACTGCCTCCACAGCCGGAAGCGCAGCGGGCTGGGGATATCTGGCAGCCGCCCTTTCCACCGGCATGTCCTGCATCGGCGGCGGCATCGCCGTGTCCGCCGCGGCCTCCGCAGCGCTGGGAGCCATCAGCGAGGACGGCTCCATCCTTGGTAAATCCCTCATCTTCGTTGGCCTTGCCGAAGGTGTGTGCCTGTACGGACTGATCATTTCCTTCATGATCCTTGGTAAGCTTTAATGAAAATGTACTTAATCAGCGACAACATCGATACCCTGACCGGCATGCGCCTGGCCGGGGTGGAGGGCGTCGTCGTCCACGAAAAAGCGGAGCTTCAGCGGGAGCTTGACAAGGTTATGGCCGATAAAAGCATCGGGATTGTGCTGCTGACGGAAAAATTCGGACGCGAATTTCCGGATCTGGTAAATGAAATCCGTTTGAACCACCGCCAGCCCCTTCTCATTGAAATTCCCGACCGCCACGGCACCGGCCGCAAGCCGGACTTTATCACCTCCTACGTAAACGAGGCCATCGGACTGAAGCTCTGATTCTTTTTTCGCGGCGCGGAAAACTTTATAGAAAGCAGGTGACTGTTTTGACAACCGAGGAAAAATTACAGCATTTTCTGGATACCTGTATGGAGGATGCCAGAGCAAGAAGCAGCCGGATGCTGGACGAGTACATGGCTGCCCTGGAGGAAACCTTTCAGGAGCATAAAAAGGATGCGGAGCGCAGGGCGGATATGGCCCTGCGCCAGGAAACGGAGAAAATCCGGAAAGAAACCAACAAGACTCTGTCCATTAAACAGATCGCTTTAAAGCGCACCCTGGGACAGAAGCTGGACGAGCTTAAGGACAAGCTGTTTGTGGAGCTTCGCGATATGCTGGGCAATTTCATGGAAACGCCGGAATACCAGGCTCTTTTGGAGGCCCAGATTGCCCGGGCGGTGGAATTTGCCGGCAGCGACCCGGTTACCGTTTATATCGATCCGGCGGACGAGGACAAGCTGCACCGCCTGGCGCTGCACCACGGCGGCGCCAATCTGCTGGTCAGCGAATATTCCTTCCTCGGCGGCTGCCGCGCGGTAATCCCGGCCCGCCATATTCTCATCGACAATTCCTTCCAGACAAAGCTGGAGGAGGCCCGGGAGAACTTCCATTTCAATCTGAATCTGGCAGAAGGAGGAGAAAGCAATGACTAAGACCGGCATCATTTACGGCATTAACGGCCCCATTGTCCATTTAAAGGGCGATGCCGGCTTCACCATGAACGAGATGGTGTACGTGGGAAAGGAAAACCTGGTGGGCGAGGTCATCGGTCTTACCTCCGCCGGCACCACGATCCAGGTTTACGAGGAAACCACCGGCCTCCGCCCGGGCGAGACCGTGACAGGAACCGGTGCGCCGGTGTCCGTTACCCTGGCTCCCGGCATCCTGACCAATATCTTCGACGGCATTGAGCGGCCGCTAAGCGAGATCGCGAAGACCGGCGGCGCATACATCAGCCGGGGCGTCAACGTGGACGCCCTGGATACCGCCCGCAAATGGAGCGCCCATCTGACCGTGAAGCCCGGAGACATGGTTTACGGCGGCTCCATCATTGCCGAGGTTCCGGAAACGCCGGCCATCCTCCACAAGGTTATGGTTCCGCCGGACAAAGAGGGACAGGTCATCTCCGTGGTTCCCGACGGAGACTACACCATCAGCGATCCCCTTGTGACTATCCGGCGTCCCGACGGCCGGGACGAGGTTCTGACCATGACCCAGAAATGGCCCATCCGCCAGGCCCGTCCCACGGCGAAGCGGTTCCCGGCCATTCAGCCGCTGATCACCGGTCAGCGTATTCTGGATACTCTGTTCCCCCTGGCAAAGGGCGGCACCGCCGCCATTCCCGGCGGCTTCGGAACGGGCAAAACCATGACCCAGCACCAGATCGCCAAATGGTCCGACGCCAACATCATCATCTACATCGGCTGCGGCGAACGGGGCAACGAGATGACCCAGGTTCTGGAGGAGTTCTCCGAGCTGATCGATCCGAAGACCGGCAATCCGCTGATGGACCGGACCACCCTGATCGCCAACACCTCCAACATGCCGGTGGCCGCCCGGGAGGCAAGCCTTTATTCCGGCCTGACCCTGGCGGAATATTACCGGGACATGGGATACCACGTGGCCATCATGGCCGACTCCACCTCCCGGTGGGCAGAGGCGCTGCGGGAGCTGTCCGGACGTCTTGAGGAAATGCCGGCGGAGGAGGGCTTCCCCGCCTATCTGGCCTCCAAACTGTCCGCCTTCTACGAGCGGGCCGGCATGATGCAGAATTTAAACGGCACAGAGGGAAGCGTCACCATCATCGGCGCCGTGTCTCCCCAGGGCGGAGACTTTTCCGAGCCGGTCACCCAGAATACCAAGCGTTTCGTCCGCTGCTTCTGGGGTCTGGACAAAAACCTCGCCTACGCCAGACATTTCCCCGCAATTTCCTGGCTGACCAGCTATTCCGAATATCTGACGGATCTGGCCCCCTGGTACACAGAGCACGTGGACAAAAAGTTTGTGGACTTCCGCAACCAGATCGTCTATCTGCTGTCCCAGGAAAGCAGCCTGATGGAAATTGTAAAGCTGATCGGCGGCGATGTGCTGCCGGACGACCAGAAGCTGATCCTGGAGATCGCCAAGGTGATCCGGGTGGGCTTTCTGCAGCAGAACGCCTTCCACAAGGACGACACCTGCGTCCCCATGGAAAAGCAGTTTAAGATGATGGAGGTCATCCTCTATCTGTACAGACGCTCCCGCTCTCTGGTATCCATGGGGATGCCCATGTCGGTGCTCAAGGAGGATCCGATTTTCGATAAGGTCATCGCCATCAAGTACGATGTTCCCAACGATAATCTGGCCATGCTGGACGACTACAAAAAGCAGATTGACACGTTCTATGACGCCGTTATAGAGCGCAACGCATAAGGAGGGGTTATGTTATGGCAGTTGAATATTTGGGCTTAAGCGCCATCAATGGCCCCATGGTGGCTCTGGAGGGCGTCTCCGGCGCCGCGTACGATGAGATTGTGGAATTCGTGGTGGACGGCAGCAAAAAAAAGCTGGGGCGCATTATTGAGGTTTACGAGGACCGGGCCATGATCCAGGTGTTCGAGGGCACCGAGGGGCTGGGCCTGCGGAACGTCCACACCCGGCTGACCGGCCATCCCATGGAGCTGGGCGTTTCCCCGGAAATGCTGGGACGCACCATGAATGGCATCGGCGTTCCCATCGACGGGCTTGGCGGAATCATTCCCGACAAAAAGCTCAACGTAAACGGGCAGCCCCTAAACCCGGTGACCCGTGAATATCCGAGAAACTATATCCGGACCGGCATTTCCGCCATCGACGGGCTGATGACCCTGATCCGCGGCCAGAAGCTGCCGATCTTCTCCGGAAACGGCCTTCCCCACGACCAGCTGGCGGCCCAGATCGTACAGCAGGCCTCCCTGGGAGACGGCTCCGATGAGGAATTTGCCATCGTGTTCGCAGCCATGGGCGTCAAGCACGACGTGGCGGAATTTTTCCGCCGCACCTTTGAAGAGAGCGGCGTTTCCTCCCATGTGGCCATGTTCATCAATCTGGCCAACGATCCGGTGGTGGAGCGTCTGATCACGCCGAAGGTGGCTCTGACTCTGGCGGAGTACCTGGCATTTGAAAAAAACATGCACATTCTGGTGATCCTGACGGACATGACCTCCTTTGCCGAGGCCATGCGCGAGGTGTCCTCCTCCAAGGGCGAGATCCCCTCCCGGAAGGGCTTCCCCGGCTACCTGTACAGCGAGCTGGCCGCCCTCTACGAGCGGGCCGGCATCGTAAAAGGAGTAAATGGCTCCGTGACCCAGATTCCGATCCTGACCATGCCCAACGATGACATCACCCATCCGATTCCGGATCTGACCGGATACATCACCGAGGGACAGATCGTTCTGGACCGGACGCTGAACGGCCAGTCCATCTATCCGCCCATCAACGTGCTGCCCAGCCTGTCCCGTCTGATGAAGGACGGCATCGGCGAGGGCTTCACC
>JAUNGW010000086.1 GCA_030524245.1 Eubacteriales bacterium | reverse complement strand
TGGCAGTCCATTTATTAAGTTTTTTATTGTGTTCCCTTTGTACACTGTTGCAAGATTCATTGCTGTAAGACTGATTACACCAATATTATTTTGAATCAGCTTATCCAAGGCATCTACGAATACTGTCCAATCCTTATCGGATGAGCGCAGATACTTCATCGCCAGTAGAATTTGATACAAACCATTATGTACTGGCAATGGTATAACCTTATCTGCATCCAGAATTTCCGGTGTCGTATGTATTGTTCGATTGTAAATTCTGGAATTATGAGCACACATATTTCTTAATATGGAAACACCCTGTACCCATGAAGTAAACATTTTCTGCGAGGGATTTGCCAAATTGCCTTTCTTAGATGTATATTGATAATTCGCCGCTAAAATCGAATATGCACTACCTATACCTGTTTTCAAATTTTTAATTATCTTCGATAAAGTTCCAAAGGAAAGAACTTCTACAACTGCCCATACCGGCACTTCACCTTCATGATTTTCAAAATTATGCTTAATAAACACATCATTAGAACGGGCAATTTCAGACGCTATCATAGACATATTCTGCCAGTACATCTTCTTTTCTTTAAAAATAGATGAATCCTGCAAAATCAAAGCATCTCCATGTACCAACAACGCTTCTACTAAATGAACTCTCAACGCCACTTCAATTTTAGAAATCATCGAAAAAATCAAAGCAGATAATTCCTGATCAAACTGATACAGATGGAAAATATCATCAAACTTAGTCCCGGGAACATATTTGTTTTGGATACTGATACATAAAACACCCCTATAGATGAAAAAGTCCCACCGGGTTGCGCATGAAAAACCAGAGGCGTGGTGGGTTCTGTTAATATTATTATACGGCTTTTAAAGTTGCTGTCAAGATTCCTTTTGCAAAAAATCGGCAACTTCCCATTGTTCTCTGAAGTATGGTCATTGTTTTCCAATGTGTAAGACATTATTAAATTTAGTCTTTTTTCGGAAATTGAGAAATAGCCAGACAAGCTAGTCCTAATCCTAACATACTGATAGCTTCATTGGTTTCGATTTCTTTTGTAAAAGATAAAACGACAACCGCAACACCCATTGCCAACGCAATGCCTTTCAAGGCAATGTTGACGATTTCCGAAACCTTTTTTTCCTCTGATTTGTCTTTTGTATCTGCTTTTACCTGCATAAGCTCGTCAATAGACACATGAAAAATTTCAGCAAGTTTTGGAATTGAATTTACATCTGGAAAAGATAAGTCCCGTTCCCATTTTGAAACAGCTTTATCTGTGACGCCCATTTTTTCAGCGAGCCCGAGTTGCGTCATTCCCTGCTCTTTACGCAGCGTTGCAATCATAGTTCCAAAAGTTTGTTTTTTCATTGTGCTTTCACTCCTTTGATTTGATGATTGCATAATACTACTCTCTCCATTCTATACTCAACCGACCGCCAGTTTAGATAGCTCGACCGGCAGTTTATATATAGGCTTCTCTCACGCATAACAATTCATTTTTTACTGGACAGTAAGCCGCACTTAGAGAAAATCACGCCTTCTTGTCGTGGCAGGCTCCTCTGCGAGCAAACTCCCGGCCGCTTTCTATCCGCCGTCCTCCGGTTTTTACAATGCCGTTCCCTTACGCGGAACAAAGAACGACGTCATATCCGCTTTTTCCATGGCGAGCAGTTTTACTTTTTTCTCGATGCCGCCTGCGTAGCCGGTCAGGCTTCCATTCGTGCCGACCACTCTGTGACAGGGGATGATGAGAGAAATGGAGTTATGCCCTACGGCGCCGCCGACCGCCTGCGCCGACATACGGGAAAGGCCTTTTTCCTTTGCGATCCTGCCTGCGATCTCGCCGTAGGTCATCGTCTTTCCAAAGGGAATGGTCAGCATGATCTCCCACACCCTTTTGCGGAAAGGCGTGGTTTCCATACAAAGCGGCGGTGTAAAGTCAGGCGCTTTGCCTCCGAAATAAATGTCTAACCACCGGATCGTCTGCTCAAAGACAGGCAGCTGCTTTTTTTCATATTTCGCAGGAAGGTTGTCTCCAAAATATTTTTGCCCGTCAAACCAAAGACCGGTCAGCTCTGTTCCGTTGCTTGCAAGCGTGATGCCGCCCAAAGGTGAACGGTAGTGACAAGTATAAATCATAAAATGATCCCTCCCTCATGATAGTGAATTCCACAAATTCATCGTCGCATAGCTTCTCCAAGGCTTCCATTGTTCCGAGATTGCAAGAAGCTCTCTGGGCGAATAGCCCGGCAGGGCATGTTTCACTCCGCTGTCTGTTTCCAGAAAGGCGTCCGGCCATTCCATCGTTCTCATGGCGATATAGTTTGCCGTCCAGCTGCCGATTCCTTTTATCTGCATCAGCTTTTTCATCTCCGTCTCCGGGTCCATGCAGCCGTCCAGTTCTATTTCGCCATTGTTCAACGCCTTCGCCAATGCTGCGATGCATCTTGATCTGGCGGCGGTCACTCCCAGCGTTCCCAATGCTTCTTCCACTGTGTTTTCCAAAAAAAGGATGTCCTCCGGACGGGGAAATGTATGCGTCAGACCCTCGATTCCGGTCTCAACGGGAGTTCCGCAGGCCTCTGCAATCCGTCCCGCCAGCATGCTTGCCGCCCTGACCGTAATTTGCTGCCCTAAAATGGCGCGCACCGCTGTTTCAAAAGCGTCAAAGCATCCGGGCAGACGCAGCCCGGGGACGCAGATGCCCGGTTTTACCTTATCCATCGTCTGCAGCGTTTCATAGACGACCTCCGGCTCGCAATACAGATCAAACAAACGCTTTACACGGGTTAAAACCTGCGTTAATACAGGGGCCAAGGTGTCGCTGAGCGTGACAGACAACGTGTGCTTTTTCGGATGATCCTTCACGGAAATCCAGCCTCCGCGCCACGCACCGCTTTTGTCGGCCAGCCGCACCGTTCTCATATAGGTTCCATTCTCTGTTTTTTCAACGCCTGAGATCGCCCGCAGCGACAGAAATTTCAACATTTCTTCCCAGCGGTAAGGCGGATGATAGCCCAGCTGAACGGTGATCTCGCTTGTCTGTATCGCTCCGTCCGCCGCGCTTTTGCGCAGGGCCGTGGGAGACAGATGATAGCGCTTTTGAAACAGATCGTTGAATCGCCGCAGGCTTCCAAACCCTGCCGCCATCGCCGCATCCAGTACGGACAGCTTTGTGTCGGTCAGCAGACTTTTTGCCAGCAATAACCGGCAGGTCTGCAGGTATTGAACCGGCGTCACGTGATATTCTTCCGCGAAGACCCGCCGCAGATGCCGCGCCGTACAGCCCAGCTTTCCGGCAAGCGTTTCCAAGCTCTGACCCGTTCCGCAGTTTTCTTCAAGCAATTTTGCCGCCTTGCGGGCAAGAACCGAGGAGGCGTCTGTGACAGAAGCGCCCGGCGCAAGCTCGGGCCTGCACAGAAGGCATGGCCGGTACCCCGCCTGCTCTGCCGCCGCTGCGGTGGAAAAAAACGTGCAGTTTTCTTTTTTGGGCTGCTTCGCCCGGCACACCGGACGGCAGTAAATTTTTGTGGAGGATATTCCCACAAAAAATCTTCCGTCAAATCGTATATCCTTTGCCTTGAAGGCCTCATAAAGCGCGCTGTCAGTCTCTTTCAAAACAATGCTCCTTCCCCTGTCAGGCTGTAACCATACTAGCATATCCGGAACGGGAAAGCTCGCCATATCCGGACATGATATTTCTGCGGCGGGCCGCATTCAGAAATAAGAAGCTTGCTGCGTTTTATTCTTTTGTATAGAAATCTTCAAGCTCCCGTCACATCCGCAAATTCCGCCCCCGTCGCCCGGCACAGATCCGCCGGCGACAGCTCCAGCTGTGTTCCCAGATGCCCGCCGCTGACTACCATCCGGGGCAGCGACTCGGCGCTTTTGTCGATCCGGGTCACGTACTGCTTCTTCATCCCGATCGCGGTGCAGCCGCCCCGGACGTATCCGGTGACCGCGTTGATCTCCTTTACGTGCAGCATCGCCAGCGATTTTTCCTTTACCTCTCTGGCCGCCTTTTTCAGATCCAGTTCGGCCTCGATGGGGATCACGAACACAAAATAATTTTTGCTGGCTCCCACGGTCACCAGCGTCTTATATACCTTCTCATGGGGAAGTCCCAGCTTGTCTGCGATCTGGACGCCGTCCACAAACTCCCCGCACTCGTAGGTCATGGCCTCGTACGGGATCTTCATCCGGTCCAGTATACGCATGGCGTTCGTCTTGATTTCTTTTGCTTTTGCCATTGTCTCACATCTCCTGTCTGCCTTGGCGGCCCCGTTTTTGGGACCGCTTCCCTGCTGTTTTTGAGCATAGCACACATTTTTCAAAAAATCCATATGCTATCATAGATCACGTCAAACGGGGAGGTATGCCCATGGATACGCTGCTGGACGTCAGCCACGTCTGTTATTCCTACCACACGCTGTCCGGCGAAACGCCGGCTCTGACCGATATTACCTTCTCTGTCAAAGAAGGAGAATTTCTCGCCATTGTCGGCCCGAGCGGCTGCGGCAAATCGACGCTTCTGTCCCTGCTGGCCGCCCTGATGGAGCCTGAGCAGGGATCGATCCTCATCCGCCGACAGCCGCTTCTTGCCGGAAACGCCGACATTGGATACATGCTGCAGAAGGACCATCTCTTTGAATGGCGCACCGTCTATCGAAACGTCATATTGGGATTGGAAATACAGAAGAAAATGACCAGAGAACATTTGGAGCATGTGGAGCAGATGCTGAAGGACTACGGGCTTTCGGCCTTCCGGGACGCCCGCCCATCCCAGCTCTCCGGAGGAATGCGGCAGCGGGCTGCCCTGATCCGGACGCTCGCCCTGGATCCAAAGCTTTTGCTTCTCGACGAACCGTTCTCGGCCCTCGATTACCAGACCCGGCTGAATGTCTGCGACGACGTCTGGCGGATCATCCAAAAAGAGCGGAAGACCGCGATCCTCGTCACGCACGATCTGTCGGAAGCCATCAGCATGGCGGATCGGGTGCTGATCCTCTCCAGCCGCCCGGCTTCGATCCGGAAGGATCTCCCCGTGGCGTTTCAGGATCCCTCCCTGACTCCGATGGAACGCCGTCAGGCGCCGGAATTTAAAGATTATTTCAATGAAATATGGAAGGAGCTGAATCAACATGGATGAAACCGCATCCCTTCAGTCCGCCTTTGTACAAAAACACCGGAGGCACCACCGGTTCGTCACGCTGTGCCGGATCCTCGGATTCGTCCTCTTCCTCGGTCTCTGGGAGACGAGCGCGCGGCTTGACTGGATCGACTCTTTTATTTTCAGCAGTCCCGGCGGCATCGCGTCCACACTGCTTGGCATGGGGCGGGACGGCTCTCTTTTTCGCCACACATGGATCACGCTCTATGAGACGCTGGTGAGCTTTGGGCTGGTGATCCTCATAAGCTTTGGAGCCGCGACGCTCCTGTGGCTGTCCGGCACGCTTTCCGAGATCCTCGAGCCGTGGCTGGTCATCCTGAACAGCCTTCCCAAATCCGCGCTGGCTCCGCTTCTGATCGTGTGGCTCGGCTCCGGCCCCCGGACGATCATTGTGGCGGGCATTTCTGTGGCGGTATTCGGCAGCATCATCAGCATGTACACTGCCTTTCGGGAGACCGACGCCGGAAAGATCAAGCTGATCCGCACGCTGGGCGGCGGGCGGGGGCACATCCTTGGCAAAGTCGTCTTCCCGTCCAGCCTTCCGTCCGTCATCAGCCTTCTGAAGGTGAACATCGGACTCTGCCTTGTGGGCGTGATCATCGGCGAATTTCTGGCCGCCCGGGAAGGGCTTGGCTATCTGATCATCTATTCCAGCCAGGTCTTCCGGCTCAACTATCTGATCGCCGCGCTGATGATCCTGTGCGTCATCGCGCTCGGCCTGTACACGGCGATCCAGAAGCTGGAGCATCTGATCCGCAAGCGCCGAAAATTACTGTTCACAGGTTCCCTGTAAACAGTAACTTTCGCGGGCTCATTCAAAGTTTTGCTTCGCAAAAGGAGCCCGCTCACACCTGAATCATGTTCTCACGCCGGGGAGAGCGAGTGTTTGAGGCTGATCTGAACAGTAACCACCCGAAACTTCACTCTCTCCCGGCCGTCCCACGCCGGGGCGGCCCGTCCTGCGCCTCACGCGCTCTCCATACCGGAGCGGCCCGCCCGGAGTCTCACTCTCTCCCGGCCGCCTCCACCGCCTTTACGATCGCCCGCTCCATCACGCGGGCGGCCAGCGTTCCGGCCACATTGATGTCCGCTTCCACCGTTCCCACCGACGCCGCGTAGAGAGTATCCCCGTCGGCCATCGTTCCCACAGGGTCGATGCAGCGGGCATAGGCGTTGGTGGCCATGGACGCGATCTTGTTCATCTGCGCCTTGGAAAAGCGCCCGTTGGTGACGACGGCTCCGATGGTCGTGTTGTCCGTGAACAGGCTGTCTCTGCGGCCCATGCTCCAGAGCTCTTCGCAGGTATCCACAAAGCCGTTTCCGTCCTCCGACCGAAGCCCCGCGATCTTCCGCCCCAAGGCCGGGTCAAAGACGTCCCCAAGGGCGTTCACCACCACGACCGCCGCCATCTGAAGCGCTCCCAGCTCCACCGCGTGATAGCCGAGACCTGATTTTGTGGCGCGCTCCATGCCGCGCAGCTTTCCGACGGACGCGCCGGCACCGGCTCCCACATTTCCCATGGAGGGCGTTCCCCTCCGCGCGTTCTCACACGCCGCATAGCCCATGGACGCATCCGGACGCACGGAAGAGCTTCCAAACCCCAGATCGTAGATGCAGGACTGGCAGACGAGCGGCACCTTCGCATAGCCCGTGTCAAAGCCGATCCCCCGCTCCTCCAGATAACGCATGACTCCGTCCGAGGCCGCCAGCCCATAGGCCGACCCACCGGAAAGGACGATGGCGTTGATCGGATTGTCCGCCGTCAGCGGAGACGCCAGAGGCGTCTCCCTCGAAGCCGGTCCGCCGCCGCTGACGCACACGCCTGCGACGGCTCCCTGTCCTCCGAAAAGCAGCACTGTCACTCCGGTCCCCGCCTCCGCATCCTGCGCGTTTCCGATCCTGAGCCCTTCGATCTCTGTGATCCCGATTTCACGTATCTGTTCCATACTCTCCTCCTGTCACCCCCTGCGAAACGCCGCGGCCAGCGCTCTCGATACCGCCCACGCCACTCCGGTGCAGACCGCAGCCTCGATCAGTCCCTGCAGTCCCACAAACAGCACCGCGAACAAAAACGGGTTGGTCACGCCCAGCGTCTGCGCATATCCCTGTATGTAATCCGTCCGGAAAAAGACCGCCACGAGCGCCGTCATAAACAGAAGCGTGTTCAGCACCGGGCAGGAAATGCTGCCCAGAAAATAAGCCGTCTTTCCCAGTTTTTTTCTCGCCGCCTGAAAGATCAGCCCGCAAAGCCACCCTTCCGCGATCCTCGGCACGATGCACACAAAAGCCGTGCCGACGGGGTTGATACTGAAAAGCATCGTACCGAACGCTCCCATGCCGAAGCACTGCAAAAAGCTGGTGAGTCCAAACGCCAGACCGCAGACCGCGCCGCCGCCCGGTCCCATCATCATGGCTCCCACGGCCACCGGAACCGTCAAAAAAGTGATGGACAGTCCGCCCGTCTGGAAATATCCAAGCGGCGTGAATGCCATCACAAAAATAACGGCCACCATCAGGGCCAGCTCCACCATAAAAAGGGTACGCGACGTTCCATTGTTGTTCATACTGCATTCTCCTCCTTGTCCGATGAGGCGGCGCAGAAGCTCCCCTGCCTCTCGGCCCTTCATGATGTTGGGGAAAGAACGTTTTAAAAGCATCAGGGATCGCCTGACGAAGCATGACATCGACGCGCCTGCAGATTTTGAAAAGTTGTCGCCAGATGGTCGGCACTCTTCCCTCCGCGCGAAGCGCAGTAGCAGATCGAATAAAGACTGATGCGTTTTCTCCTGTGGGCGCGCCGGACGGCTGCGCCCCTGCGGCAGCCCCGTCCCGCAAACACGCCGGACCGGCTGCGCGCAAGAATAACGTTCCTCTTGCTGGGCTCATTATAGCACACTTTGCGGAAATGACAAGACTTTGTCACAACAGTTCAGCCAGCCGGAAGCGCGGCTTTGCGAATGGCTCGGGCTGAACTGTTACAGACTTTTTATTGACATCCTTCTCCCTGTGTGCTATCTTACAATTAGACAGTTAGATAAATATCTAAATATTAAAAAGGAGGTCTTTATGAGTTTTCAGGAAAGCTTTAAGGCGCTGTCCGATCCCACGAGACGGGAGATCCTGAACCTTCTGCGGGCCGGGCCGCTTTCTGCAGGACAGATTCTGGAGCATTTTCCCATCACAGGCGCGTCCCTCTCTCATCATCTGTCCGTTCTGAAGCATGCGGGACTGATCGACGACGAAAAGCAGGGAAAATACATTTATTATGCGCTGAACACCTCGGTTCTGGAGGATATTCTGAACTGGATCATTTCTTTAAAAGAGAAAGGAGACGAGTGATCATGAAAAGTAGAAATCTTCGTATCGCAAACTATGTGCTGGCGGTCTGCTGCGTGCTGCTGACGGCCGTTCTCTATCCGTTTCTCCCCGGCCGGGTCCCGATCCACTGGGATATCAGCGGTGCCGTTTCCTACGGCCCCAAAGCGCAGATTTTTCTGCTCTGTGGGATGTCCGCCGTGTTCGCCGGCCTGTTCGACCTGCTCCCGCGCATTGATCCGCGGCGGAAGCATTATGAAAAATTCGGAAAATATTATGACTGGTTCTGCATCCTGATGCAGCTGTTTCTGCTGATCATGACCGGCGTCGTTCTCGTCGAGTCGTTCCGTCCAGGAACGCTGTCCGTCCCCGTCGTCGTCATGCTCTGCGTCGGCCTTTTGTTTCTCTTCCTCGGAAATATCATGCCCAAGGTGAAGAGCAATTTCTACATAGGCTTTCGCACTCCGTGGGCGCTCTCCAGCGAAGAAAACTGGCGCAGGACCCATCGGCTCGGCGGAAAATGCTTTTTCGTATCCGGCGTCGTCACGCTCCTGTCCTGCTTCATCCCCGATCAGACCGTCGCCTTCTGGCTGGTCATGATCGCTCTCCTCGTCTCCGCTCTGATCCCGACCGTCATGTCTTACGTCTGGTACCGAAAAGGATAAAGGATAAGGAGGCTTTCGCCTCCTTCGCTACCAGTGCATACGATCTACCAGACTCTTGCAGTTGTCCGGCAGTCCCGGCATATAACGGCGGATCACCTGCCGCGAGGAAGCGTAGCCCATCAGCTCCGCTACCATGTCCGAGGTCGCCCCGGCCTCCACCGCCCGGATCGCGTACGTATCCCGGAGCATACGCGGCGTCACCTGTCCGATCCCCGCTTCCCGCGCCCTGCGCATCAGCGCGGTTCTGATCCGATCCATATTGACAGGCTGCCCCGGATCCTCTCCCAGCACAAACCTCTCGTCCTCTTTCTCTCCCTGCCCGCGGAGCTGTTTCAGACGCTCTGTCAGCTTCACGGAAATCGGCACGCTTCTGCGCCTGCGGCCGCTCAGCTCCTCCGGCTCATACTCCGTACCTCCCTCCCTGGTCCGTCTGGCCGCCATCAGCTGATGGACAAAAAGTCGCCGTCCGTCAAGATCCACATCCTTCCATCGAAGAGCCGCCGCCTCGCTCAGAGAAAGCCCTCCGTAAAGCATCAGCTCAAAGCCGGCCTCCAGCGGGAAATGATCCTCCTGTCTGGAAGAAAGAATCTCCGTCAGCTGCCTGACCTGTTCCTCCGTAAGCCAGGAATGATCCGCCCGCACATTTTTCCCCGGAAGCGGCCATGCCGTCTCCACACACGGATTTTCCCTGATCAGCTTATATTTCTGGGCGTCCCGCAGACATCCGCTCAGAACGGACAACGTATTTCGCACCGTCCCCTCGGACATTTTTCCGCTCATCGTTCCCGGCAGCGGTTCCCCCCGAAGATGCCCGACCCAGCCGCTCACCGTCTCCGGAGTGATCTCCTCCAGACGCTTGCTTCCCATGGCCGGAAGCACATGACGCTCCATCGTCTCCTCGTACAGGAGGCGCGTGCTGTCCTTGACCACATTTGGCAGCACCTCCCGGATCCAGATGTAGACCCAGTCCGTCAGATCCTGCACGCAGCTCGTGTCTCCGCTCCGAAAGCTTTCCAGCTTGCGTTCAAACGCTTCCCCATACTGCCGTTCCTGAAGCTCTTTCCTGACCGCCGTCCTGGGCTGGTCGCATCCGCAGCTTGTCACCGACCCGTTTTTCAGATTCCGGAACGCCGTGCGAAACTCCTTCCCACAGTCGCACCGGCAGATCACCTTTCTCAGCGTCGTCCCGTCCTCTGTGTCTTCCCCAAGCACGGTCAGCTTTCCGAACCGGAGCCCCGCAAGCCCTTCCTGCGGCACCCGCATACATCCGCAGCTTTTCCTTCTTCCGGACAGGAGCAGATATCCCGGCGCTGCATATGTATTTCCGCACTCGCACCGGCATTCCCACACGGAAATCCTCTGCCTGCTGTTCTGTATGTATCCCCCGTGCCCCAGCACCGTCAGTTTTCCAAATTTCTGTCCTGTCAGATCCTGTCCTTTTCTCGCCATAACTCTCCGGCTCTCCCCGCTCAACCGTTTTTCATATCCTGTCAACGTTTATGGATTTCATTTCCATTTTTCGTCTATTGTCTTTATAATGCATTTATTACGTCTTGTCAATACTTTAATGTGTAGGGGACATGATTACCAAAAATTGTGAATCTTCTGTAAACTCCCGTGCAATTTGAGGATACATACACTAGACAAAAGCTGTACCTGCAGAGCCAGAGCTCCGAGCCTCTGGTCGTCCGCCTGACCAACAACGATGCGTTTCATCGGGTCTTCAAGAAGCCGGGGCTGCAAGGGTTTTCTTATGGCACTTCTGCATCTTAAAGAGGAGGACATCCTCGCTCTGGAAATCGTCGATCCCATCAAGGAGGGCGAAAGCTTCCGCAGCAAGGAGGGCATCCTCAACGTCAAGATCCATCTCAACAATCACACGAAGGTCAACATTGAGATGGAGATCCGCCGCAGTCACAGCTGGGGAGAGCGCAGCCTTTTTTACCTGTGCCGCGTCTTCACCGAGGATCTCTCCTCCGGTGAGCACTACGACCTTCTGGAGCCCTGCATCCACGTGGGGATTCTCGATTTCAACTATCTCAAAAGCTCCGGCTTTCATCATCGGATTCAACTGATGGACGCCCGTACCAGCGCACGACAAACGCATGAGTAAATAAATTATGAACAATCCCCCTTTTTCTGGTATG
>JAUNGW010000085.1 GCA_030524245.1 Eubacteriales bacterium | reverse complement strand
TCTGGGACTGGATTATGTGATCAATGAGGGGGACGGCGCTTTCTACGGCCCGAAGATTGACTTCCACCTGGTTGACGCCATCGGAAGAACCTGGCAGTGCGGGACCATTCAGCTGGACTTCCAGCTGCCCCAGCGGTTTAACCTGGAGTACATCGGCGCTGACGGCGAGAAGCACCGCCCGATTATGATCCACCGCGTGGCCTTCGGCTCCATCGAGCGCTTCATCGGCATTCTGATCGAGCATTTTGCAGGTGCATTCCCCACCTGGCTGGCTCCGGTGCAGGTGAAGGTTCTCCCGATTTCCGACAAGTATCTTGATTATGCCGGGAAGGTGAAGGCGGCTCTTGACGAGGCGGGTATCCGGGCAGAACTTGACGTCCGCTCCGAAAAGATCGGCTACAAGATCCGCGAGGCCCAGAAGAGCAAGATCCCGTACATGCTGGTGGTTGGCCAGAAGGAGGAAGAGGACGGCGTGGTTGCAGTCCGCAGCCGCTTTAAGGGCGATGAGGGGCAGAAGTCCCTGGATGCCTTCATCGGGGATCTGAAAAAGGAAATCGCTTCCAGAGAGGTTCGAGCCGTGGAGGTAAAGCAGGAACAGAAGTAACCTGGTGCGCCGTCCAAAACAGCTGCGGCCTGACAATCTGACAACAAACGGACATGGTTCGCCGCAGGCGGAACACCATTACGAATGAACGGATAAAAATTCTCAAATAAATGCATACTATCCCTGATAATCTTATCAACATCTTATATCAAGGAGGTATGCATTTATTATGACCAGATTAGCATGTACCGTAAGCAGCTGTCTTCACAACAGCGACAGCCGCTGCTGCAAACAGGCCATTGTTGTGGATGGCCAGGAAGCCTGTCAGTGTCATGAAACCTGCTGCGGAAGCTTTGACGAGAACCGGGAGGGCTCCTTCAGGAATGTGTTCAAGACTCCGGAGAACCGGCTGGAGATTGACTGCGAGGCGGTAAAGTGCGTTTACAATGAGAACCGGCATTGTGCGGCAGAAAATATCGACATCAGCGGAGACGGGGCCAACCGGGCGGAGCAGACCCAGTGCGCCACATTCCGGATGCGGTAAGAACAGATTTTCCGGATGAAGGCGGGAAAGGGCGGCGGACAGCCGCCTTTTTCCATGCTGAGGGACAGTGCTCTGCCGCGGAGAAAAGTGTCCTGCGATACCAGAGTATCCCATTTCAGAAAATACTGGATATTGTGCTTTGATGAATAGTATGTTAAAATTAAAACGATATAAGGAAAAGCACCAAAAAGGGAGGAGTAACTTATGAGAAAAACATTAGCGCTTCTGCTCGCATCGGCCATGGTACTGTCTGCCTGCGGCAGTAAGGCGTCCACAGAGTCTGCTGCAGAAACGACGGCGGCAGGAGCAGAGACCACGGCGGAGGCAGCCGGAGGAACCTTTACCGGCAAGGCGGCCGGCTTCCACGGAGACATTACCGTGCAGATTACGGCAGAGGGTGAGAAGCTCACAGATATTCAGATTCTGGAGCAGACTGAGACGGAAGGCATCGGAGCGGCAGCTCTGCCGGTTCTTGTACAGGAGGCTCTGGACAATCAGACAATCAATGTAGATTCTGTTTCCGGGGCAACCGTTACCTCTGACGGCTTCCGGGCAGCTCTGGAGGATGCCATTAAGAACGCGGGCCTGGATGTGGAGAAATTCTCCCGGTCCGCGGCGTCTGACAACACAGAAAAGGCAGAGGTTGCTCTTGAAACTGATATTGTTGTGGTGGGAGCAGGCGGCGCAGGCCTGACCGCGTCTCTGTCTGCTCTGCAGAACGGCGCGAAGGTGATTCTTCTGGAGAAGATGGCCATCCCGGGCGGCGCGTCAGCCATGGCTGGAGCGGGAACCACCGCCACCGGAAGCAAATGGCTGAAGGAGGACGGCGTTGAGGATACTCCGGAGCTGCTGAAAAAGGATCTTTTAGCCAATGGGCACAACTTAAACCATGAGCCTACCGTTGATATTTTCGTAAACACCGTTGGAAAGGCATTTGACTGGCTGGTTGACCCGGAGGGCGCCAATGTGGAGTACAAGCGTCCGACCACCAGCCGCACCTACTCCGGCGTGGGCCGCGGCGCAGGCGTTGTGACCACTTTGATGGAGCATGTGAAGGAAGCAGGCGGCGAGGTATACTTAAGCACCCCGGCCACAGAGCTGCTGATTGAGGACGGCAGGGTAACCGGCGTGAAGGCGGAGGGTGAGAAGGAAAGCTACACCATCCGTGCGAAGGCTGTGATTCTGGCGACCGGCGGCTTCGGCGCAAATACTGAGCTGGTTCCTGAGGAATATCAGAAATTTGTATATGCAGGAGCTCCCGGCGCGACCGGAGACGCTTTAAAGATGACTGAATCTCTGGATCCGGATCTGATCAATATGCAGTATGTAAATGTGCAGCCCAACAGCATTGTGCTTCCCAGCGGTCTGGGCCAGTACTGCAATCCGGGCGTGAGCGGAGCCTACGGCACCAGCGGAGCATTCCTGGTAAATGAAAAGGGCGAGCGCTTTGCCAACGAGCAGGGCAATGCCTACAGCCTGGTTCAGGCTATGAAGGAGAACGCCTCCACCTACCTGATCATGGATCAGGCATCCTTTGACGCCTTCAACAAGGGCATGACCGGCAGCAAGATTTATACTGACGAGGACGTTAAGACCTGGCTGGAGAACAATGGTTCCTCCAACCCGGTTATGGTAAAGGGAGAGTCCCTGGAGGATGTGGCAGCTGTGCTGAAGCTTCCGGCTGACGCGCTGACCGCCGCGGCAGAAAAGTACAATGCCGATGTGGAAGCAGGCGAGGATGAGTACGGCAGAAAGCTGGAGCACAAGCTCAGCGGCGACGGCCCGTACTACGCGGTGCAGATGTGGCTGCGGTATTATGCAACCCTGGGCGGCCTGCATATCAACGATAAGATGCAGGTGCTGAATACCGCGCAGGAGCCGATTGAAGGACTGTATGCGGCAGGCGAGGCAGTGGGCGGCCTGGAAGGCGATATCTATCTGGGCGGAACCTTGTTCGGCTGGGCTATGACCAGCGGATATGATGCGGGAATGTCCGTATCGGAAGCAGTGAAGGAATAATACATCGATTCGGCGATATGTCCGGGCCGGGGAATCAAATCCCCCGGCCCGGTTTCAATTTAAAAGAGAAATGCTGTATCCTGTGTGAAAAAGTCCAGAAAAGTGTGAAAAAATCCTGTTGAGAACCGGTGTATTTTCCAGATATAATAAATACAAATAAGGAATCGCGCGGACCTTATAGAGTAAACGGACATGATTCGCCGCAGGCGAATCACCACTATGAAGGAGAAGATACGGTTATGGGGAAATACAGATGGGCAGTTCCGGCAGCAGCACTGGCAGTGAGCCTTGCAGGCTGCGGCGGAGGGCAGGCACAGCCGTCAGGAGAGGCGCAGACAGAGGCTGCCGCTGAGGAGCAGAGTACGCAGGAGCAGTCAAATACAGACACTAAGGATGAGGCGCGGGAAGAAAACAAGGGAAATGACATCCTGAGCTGGGACATGGCAGATGAGATTCTGAGCCATATTTCAGATCCGGTGTTCCCGGAATATTCTGTGAATATAGTGGATGATTATGGGGCCGTCCCTGATGATGGGAAGCTGGATACAGAAGCGATTCAGAAAGCGATTGACGAAACATCCGGGAAGGGCGGCGGAACAGTGATCGTGCCGGCGGGAAGCTTTGATACCGGCGCCATTACGCTGAAGGATAATGTCAATCTCTGCCTTCAGGATCCGGAAACGAAGCTGCTCTTTACGCAGGAGATAAATCATGAGAATTATCCGCTGGTGTACGGACACTGGGAGGGACAGCCGCTTTACAATTACAGTGCATTTATCTACGCGAAGGATGCAGAAAATATTGCTCTGACAGGCGATGGAACGATGGACGGACAGGCCGGGGATGGAACGCCATGGTGCTGGATGTCCCGGGATTACATGACAGATTATCAGGATGACGACAGAAACGCGCTGATGGATATGAATGCGAACCGTGTGCCTGTCAAGGAGCGTATTTTCGGTGAAGGCCATTATCTGAGGCCTAACTTTATTCAGCTGATAGGCTGCAGGAATGTACTGGTGGAGGGGATCACCCTGCTGCGCTCGCCAATGTGGGAGGTGAATCCGGTTCTCTGTACCAACGTAACGGTGCGAGGAATCCATATCAGCACAAAGGCAGCAAACAACGATGGAATTGATCCTGAGAGCAGTAATTACGTTCTGATTGAAGATAATTATTTCGACACAGGAGATGACTGCATCGCGATCAAATCCGGCAGGAATGCGGATGGACGGGAGACGAATACACCGTCCCAGAATATTGTGATCCGCAACAATGTTTTCGCAGACGGACATGGAGGGATCACCATTGGAAGCGAGGTCAGCGGAGGCGTCAGAAATGTGTTTGCGGACAACAATCAATTTGACAGTCCAAATCTGAAATATGCGCTGCGTTTCAAGACAAATGCGGTCAGAGGCGGTGAAATAGAAAACATCTATCTGAGAAATACAACGATTAAGTCTGTATCGGACGCGGTAGTTCATGCGACTATGCTGTATGAGGAGGGACGTCACGGAGATTTTATGCCGCGCTTTAAAAACATTACGATTGAGAATTTAAAGAGTACAGGCGGCGATTTCGGGATTTTTGTGGAGGCATTTGAAGAGGTTCCCGTCACAGGGCTTGTGATGAAAAATGTGGAGCTGGATCAGGTCGGCGTTCCTTTGCGGGCAGTGAACTGGGAAGATCCCGTTTTGGAAAATGTTGTGATCAATGGAACCAAATATCCGGCGCCTTCCGATACGAGAATGGATGGTATACCATGTGCAGAAAATACGGTAACCGCAGATTCCATTCTTCTGGGCGGCGACCCGGAAAGCCTGGAGTATACGTGGTCTGTGGCCGGAGAAAAAGATGGAAAATGGGAGAAGAAGGGCGAAGGGAAGACCTGGACTCTGCCCGGGAAGCTGGAGGGAGCGTACTTAAAGGTGACGGCCCGGGATGAAAACGGGAACGAGAACGCCAGTATCGCGTACAGAATTCTCCCGACAGAGAATGTGTGCGGTGTGGACAATTCGGATCCAGACGCGGATGCCGTGAAGCGGCTTGCTGCGAAGGGCCTGCTTGATCCGGAGAGAGAACTGAAGCTGCAGGATACTGTAACCAGACTGGATATGGCCAGAATGCTGGCTGGAATGTGGAATCTGACTGATCCGAAAAAATCTGTGGACATTGCCGACGTGACAGCGGAGGATGCAGATTATGGCGTCATCGCGGCGGTGATTGAGGAAGGCATGATGGAGCTTAAGGATGGAGCATTTAATAGTCAGGAGCCTGTTTCAAGGGAGGAGCTGGCAGATATTGCCATCAAGAGCTGCGGAGCTCCCTATGACGAGACGACATTCTGGGCAACGCCAACTTACGACGACCTTGATGATATCGATACCTACTATCACACGAATGTGGCTACCTGTGATGATTTTGGGTTCATGAAGGCAAAAGAGGATAATTTGTTTAAGCCGAAGGACAATGTGGACTTCAGAACCGCAGTTCAGGTTTTAGACAAGGTGGCGATTTACGCGAGAAGATAAAAAGGTTTGCCGGAGGGCTGCCGGAATCCAAAGAAGAGGATTCTGGCAGCCTTGCTGTGGTGATGGAGGAAATGCATGAAGGGGAAAATTACGTTTCTGATATTTGTAATAGTGCTGGGGCTTTCTGGATGCGCTGCGGAAGAATCCGGGCCGGTGCGCGGCGGCGAATATGCTGAAAGTGCAGAGGACAACAAGGTGGAGGCGGGGGACGTTCTGCTGACAGAAACGTATGAAGAAACATTTTCCTGGAGCCGTGCAGAAGCGATCCTGGAGGCCGTGCAGGAACCGCGATTCCCTGATTATTGTGTGGATATCAGGGACTTTGGGGCGATCGCGGGAGATGGGATTCTTGATACGGATGCAGTCCGGCAGGCAATCGAGACGGTGCACGAGGCTGGAGGAGGAATGGTTATAGTACCGTCCGGCGTATTTGACACCGGCAGTATTGAACTGAAATCCGGCGTGAACCTTTGTCTGGAACAGGAGGATTCCATCCTGCAGTTTGCAAGAGAGATTACAGTGGAAAATTATCCGCTTGTGCTGTCATATTATGAGGGAGCGCCCTGCTATAACTGGAGTTCCCTGATATATGCGTATGAGCAGGATAATATTGCGGTTACAGGGCGGGGGAGACTGGATGGGCAGGCGGATGCTCAGACATGGTGGAACTGGCATGGAAATGTAGGAGTTGGACAGAACTTTTCCCGTCCATCCTCATCAGATACGGCGGTTCTGCGGCGGATGACGGAGGAAGGTGTCGATATCCGGAAACGGATTTTTGGAGAAGGACATTATTTACGCCCCAATTTTATTCAGACCATAGGATGCAGGAATGTGCTGATTGAGGGCGTGACGGTGGAAAATTCGCCAATGTGGGGAATTCATCCGGTTTTGTGCACGAGCGTGACAATTCGTGGAGTGACAGTCCGCGGGCAGTGGAATAACAATGATGGATGCAGTCCGGAAAACAGCAGGCTTGTGCTGATTGAGGACTGTGTGTTCCAGACGGAGGGTGACGCGGTCGCATTGAAGTCCGGACGCGGCCGGGACGGATGGCAGCTGGGAGAAAAAGGGTATTCCGCCAGAGATATTGTAATCCGCAACAATATCTTTGTCTGCGGCAGCAGCGGTATTGCGTTTGGAAGCGAGATGAGCGGCGGAATACGTGATGTTTACGCGGACAATAATCAGTTTGGGACGGAAGGCCTGGATTATGGGATCCGCCTGAAAGCCAACGCGGATCGCGGCGGTGTGGTGGAACGGATTTATATCAGGGACGCATATATGGCGCAGATACGAAATGCGGCATTCTATGGGAGCGTGTATTACGGAGAGGAGGAGCAGGGCGGACATATTCCGGAATTTCGTGATATCCGTATCCGTCATATGGTGGGCAACGGCGGAGAATATGGAGTTTTTTTAGAGGCATATGAGGAAAAGCCAGTGCGCGGATTAGAGCTTTTAGATGTTCACCTGGAAAACACAGAGCATGAGATATGGGCTGTTAATTGGGAAAATCCTCGTGTGGAATACATGACGGTAAACGGCAAGGAATATCCGAGGCCGATGAAGGTACGCGCAAAAGGGATAACAGCTTCTGGGCGCACAGTGGAGGGTCTGTCGGAGATTCCGGGCAGATCAGAGGAAAGTCTGTCCTGGCATTGGATTTTGAAGCAAAATGGAGACGAGAGGACTGTGGGGAGGGAAAAAATGCTGACGATGACAGATTGGATGGCAGGGGGACTGCTGTATCTGGAGGTGTCGGATCCGTATGGAAATACAGAGCTCAGTATGGGGTACCGTGTGCTTTCCCGCAAAGAGGATGACGCCTGTGGCTCCGACACCATCCGCTATGCGCTGTCCAGAGGGTATTTGGAGCATGTTTCTGATCTGCCGCGGCGGGAAGTGACAAACAGGGACTGCGCAGTGATTTTGGCTAAGCTCTGGAATCTGGAAACGGGGGACAGAACTGGACCGATCCTGGCAGACGTGCAGGAGCAGGATCCGGATTATGACTTGATCAGAGTTGTAACAGGGCATGGGTACATGCCGTTAAAACAAAAAAACCGGAGCCAGTGGGAAAATCTTGTTTATCAGGAACAGCGAGAGAAGGAAATATTTTATTTTCTTCCGGATCAGGTGATTACAAGGGAAGAGCTGGGGGAGATCGCGCTGCTGGCCTGCGGGATTCCCTATGAGGAAATGATGACGCTGCAGCCGGCGTATACGGACACAGGAGAGATTGCGCCTCAGTACAGATCAAGTGTGGGGGTCAGCTCCAGGTTCGGTTTTGTGAAGGGCAGACCGGATGGACGGTATATGCCGCGGGAGGCGGTCGGCTGGGCGGACTTTTTGGAGACCATCCAGGCGATTTCAGAATTTAACAGCAGATAACAGAGGAAAATGATATGAATGGAGGCTCCATTAAGACAAAAGTGCTTTTATTTCTTGGCTTTATTATGGCGGCATTTTTGTTTTCTAATTTATATTCTATAAAAGTAAACCGGGAATCAGAACGGCAGATGAATCAGCTTTTGTCCAGATATTATGCTATCAATGAATTTTCGCGAATTTACAGGGAAAGCTCCGAACTCTGGATGCGCGGAAGCGGTGATGGGACGGAGCGTGCCGCCGGGCTGAACAGGCAGATGGAAGAGCTGCTGGAGACTATGGCGGCTGATACAGATACGCTGTCGGAAACAGGATTCCTGATGGTGCAGTCTGTGCGTAATCTTTACATGAATTACCGCAAGCTGCAGCGTGAAGAGCTGTTTTCAGGCAATGCGGTCCATCGGGAACTGAAGCTTTGGGAGATTGATACACTGATAAAGCAATATACGGAGAAGCTGTTGCAGGACAGTCTCAGTTTGGGCTATACGGCGCATCAGACACTGCAGACCCATGTGCAGAATGGTCAGCGGAACGCAGTATTCTTTATGGCGGCAGTAGTAGCTGCATGCGCTGCGTTTGGGCGGTATATGACAAAATGGCTTTTAAATCCGATTATTTCCCTGGCTTCTTTTGTGCGGGAGGTCGGGCAGGAAAAATTTGATGGACAGCGGCTTTCGGAAACGAGAAAAGACGAGATTGGTGAATTAAACCGGGAAGTGAATCAGATGAGGGACAGTATGAAGAGCACGATTGTGGCTCTTCAGGAGAAGCAGCAGCTGTCCTGGCAGCTGCATGATCAGGAAATGAAGCTGGAACGGGCAAAATTTGCGGCGCTTCAGTCGCAGATTAATCCACATTTTCTGTTTAATACGCTAAATGTGATTTATGGGATGGCAGATATGGAGCATGCGGGAGTAACTGCGGAATTGATTCAGAGTCTGTCGGGGATTTTTCGTTACAGTATGGAAAATAAGGTGGAGCGGGTATTGCTTTCCAGAGAGCTCGCTTTTATCCGGGATTATATTTATATTGAGAAAAGAAGGTTTGGGAAAAGGCTTTCTTACATCCTGAAGGCAGATGTGGATCCGGATCGGTTTGAAATCCCGCCTTTTACACTCCAGCCGCTGGTGGAAAACAGCATCAAGCATGGAATTCTGGTGCGGAAAGAGGGCGGCTGGGCTGCGGTGCGGATCCTGGTCAGAGATGGATGGCTGGTGATCCGGGTGATTGACAACGGTGTGGGGATGGATCGGGAAAAGCAGAAGCAGCTGCTGGGCAGTGAGGGAGGAAGCGGACGCGGCGTGTCAGGAATAGGAGCAGGAAACGTGTTTACCAGGCTAAAACTGATGTTTCCCGACTGTCGGATCAGGATTATGGGAAGACCGGGGCGGGGAACATGTCTGGAGATAAAAATAAAAGCGGAGGAGTGCGGACAATGAAGGTTTTGATAGCAGATGACGAGATGATTTCAAGAGCGATTGTCCGGCGGATTGTCCGTAGCTTTTGTCCTATGGTGACAGAACTCTGGGAAGCAGAGGATGGAGAGATGGCTGTGCGCATAGCGGAGGAGCATCGGGTAGACACAGCGATTCTGGATATTGAAATGCCGGGGATGAATGGATTGGAGGCAGCCAGAAGAATTATAGAAAAAAATGGATCCTGCTCTGTGATTTTTCTCACTGCATTCGCAAGTTTTCAGTACGCAAAAGAGGCTGTTTCGCTTGGGGTTTCAGAGTATCTGGTAAAGCCGGTGACGCCGGAAGAGCTGCTGCGCATATTGGAATCCTGCTGGAATAAGCATCTCAGAAAAACGGGCACAGCTGACGCAGGGGTGGCTGACACGGCGGTGGTGCAGAGAATGGCAGATACAGAAGAATGCAGAGCCGATGTGCTGTCAGACCAGAGCGGAGAGAGCATTGTCCGGAGCGGTGAGTCTGCCTGCCGCGCCGGAGAGATTGCTGCCCGGGCACAGAGTTATATCAGGCTTCATTACATGGAAGATTTTTCCATGGAAGAGCTGGCGGAGCAGTTCGGAGTTTCTGTTAATTATATGAACAGGATGTTTCGGACAGAGTCAGGCATGTCAGGAAAGGAATATTTGATTTGTATCCGTCTGGAGCAGGCAATCGAATATTTAAAGGATCCTGCCTTTGCTGTCAGAGACGTGGGGCGGCTGGTCGGTTATGAGGATCCGAACTATTTTACAAGAATATTTAAAAAGAAGACAGGCATGACGCCGGTAGAATACAGGAATCACGTCTTGTTTGGGTAGGGAACATTCATGAAAAAACGGAAAGAATGGAAAATATGGGGAATTATAGCTGCCGGATTGATCGCGGCGTGCTTGATCATAGCTGTCTGGAATGGACTGTCCAGGAACGAAGGCGGATCTCAGAATGAAATGGAAATAAAAAGAGACGAAGCTGGTCTGGGAACGCCGCTTGTGTATCATGGACAGATTGTGCTTAATATGTCGGTCTGCCGTGGGATGGATCATCCATCGGCAGATGCGGCGGGAATATTTGCAGATCTGGTGAAGGAGAAAACCGGGGGCCGGATTCGTGTTGTCCTGAATTTCAGACAGGAAGAGGATCGGGAGGAACAGGCCGTGAAAGAGGTGGAGTATGGCTCAGCTGACCTGGCGCAGGTTTCGGCCGGAGCGCTGACAGAATACTGTCAGGCGCTGACGGTGTTTCAAATGCCGTTTCTGTTTTATGGACGGGAGCATATGTGGCGCGTTCTGGACGGAGAGGTTGGAGCTGTGTTTCTGGAAGGTATGAAGGAGAGCGGAATAGAGGGATTGTGCTGGTATGACGCAGGAGCGAGAAATCTTTATCTGATGAAAGAGGCGAAGAATTGGAGGGCGCTGGAAAGCCGGAGAATTCAGGTAGAGGGGAGCGCTTTCATGATGGATGTGGTCAGCTCTATGGGAGCTCTTCCGATGGATCTGTCATCGGGAGATGCCGTGGAAGCGCTGCGTAAAAGTCAGATAGATGGCGTTGAGAGCGATCTTGAGGGTTATGATATGGGCGGCTATGACAGCTTTGCCGTCTGGGAACTGTCTACAGAGCATGTCCGGGTGCCGGACGTGGTGGTGATGAATCAGCATTCATTGGAGCAGCTGGAGGAAGCAGATCAGAGGATAATCCGGGATGCAGCCCGTGAATCCTCCATCAGGCAGCGGGAACGATGGACAGAATATGAAAAGCATCTGTATGAGCGGATGGAGACAGAGGGACTGCAGCGGCGCAGTCTGGACGATTGGGAAGGCTTTTGCCGAAAAACAGAGACTGTTTATGAGATTTACGGACAGCCTTACCGGGAGATTATTGAAAGAATCCGCGCCATGGCGCCAAAAAAATAGAGTTTCCCGCAGGAAATGCTGTCAAGCATTTTTGAAAATGTCCCAAAAAATCTTTAACATTAGCCCCGAT
>JAUNGW010000084.1 GCA_030524245.1 Eubacteriales bacterium | reverse complement strand
TGGACTACTCCGGCAGGGCGGCTTTAGAGGACACGGCGGCAGAGGTGAGGGCCTTAAGAAAACGGGGAATCCGCGTGGTGGCGGTGTTTTATGGGCTGGACAGCGATCTGCCGGCGGCGTCCAGGATTTACGGAAGCAGCCTGGCAAGAATACAGGATATGGATCAGCTGGCGGATGTCGCCGGCAGGATCATCCGGCAGGAAATCAGCAGGCTGGAGCAGGACGGCCAGCCGTGACAAAACAGTCAAATATGGACATATATCCGCCGGTTTGTGAAATTGTCTGCTTGCATATTTTCAGAAATGAATTATAATGGTAGAAAGGTGAGGCTGCGTTTTTGGCCTTTCAAAGACAGAAAGCTATGGAGGACAGATGCATATGGATATTCGTTATTCCGCGAATCAGAAGGATTTTAAGCGTTATACGACAGAGGAGACGAGAAAAGAGTTCCTCATCGAGAATCTGTATGTGGCCAATGAGGTTGTGGCGGTGTATTCCCACGTGGACCGTATGGTGACCCTGGGATGTATGCCGACTACGGAGACGGTTGCCATTGACAAGGGCATCGATGTGTGGAAGAATTTCGGCACGCATTATATGCTGGAGCGCAGGGAGATCGGTATTTTCAATATCGGCGGAAAGGGCACCATCACGGCGGACGGACAGACCTTCCGGATGGGCTACAAGGACTGCCTGTACATCACCAAGGGGACGAAGGAGGTTTTCTTTGCCAGTGATGACGCGGCGGATCCCGCCAAGTTTTATATGGTCAGCGCGCCGGCCCATACGTCTTACGAGACAACCTATATTCCCATTGAGAAGGCGGCGAAGCGCCCGGTGGGAGCGATGGAGACGTCCAACAAGCGCACCATTAACCAGTTTATTCATCCGGACGTGTTAAAAACCTGCCAGCTGTCCATGGGCATGACCGTACTGGAGCCGGGCAGCGTCTGGAACACCATGCCGGCCCATACTCACGAGCGCCGTATGGAGATTTACATGTACTTTGAGATCCCGAAGGACAACGTGGTTTTCCATATGATGGGCGAGGGACAGGAGACGCGCCACATTGTGATGCAGAACGAGCAGGCGGTGATCAGCCCCTCCTGGAGCATCCATTCCGGCGCAGGCACCAGCAACTATACGTTTATCTGGGCGATGGGCGGAGAGAATCAGGAGTTCGATGATATGGACACGATTCCCACCACAGAGCTGAGGTAGAGCAAAAGCATATATAAGGAGGAAGAAACTATGATTTTCGATCAGGCAAAGAATCTCGATTTTTACCGCGGCTTAGGCATTGAGGGACGCTACGCAAAGGCTGTGGACTGGTTAAAGAGCCAGGATTTAAAGAACCTGGAGAACGGCAAGTACGAGATCGACGGCAAAAACGTATACGCCAACGTGATGTCCTACACCACGATTCCGTGGGAGGACGCGAAGTTTGAGGCCCATGAGAACTACACCGACATTCAGTATATCATCGAGGGAGAGGAAACCATGACCTACGCCCCGGTGGAGGCGCTGACGGTAAAGACCGCCTACAATCCGGAGAAGGACGTGGTGTTCTTTGACAACAGCTGCCCGGGCCTTAAGGTAGTGGCGAAGGCCGGCGAGTACATGATCTTCAATCCCTGGGACGGCCACAAGCCCAAGGCGGCAGCCGGAGAGCCCTCCGAGGTGAAGAAGGTTGTTGTAAAGATCTGCGAGAAATAAGCATATGTATTCTTTTGACAGCAGAGTCCGCTACAGCGAGGTGGGGCAGGACCGGAAGCTGACGGTGACGGGGATCCTCAACTACTTCCAGGACTGCTCCACCTTTCAGTCGGAGGATCTGAATCTTGGCATCGGCTATCTGGAGGAACACCACCGGGCCTGGTGGCTGTCCTCCTGGCAGATTGACATAGAGGAGTATCCGAAGCTGGGAGATAAGATCACCATCAGCACATGGCCCTATGATTTTAAGGGCATTTACGGATACCGGAATTTCATGATTCAGGATAAGACCGGGCGAATCCTTGTGAGGGCCAACTCCGTGTGGTTTTTCTATGATACGGCGGCGGGACGGCCGGTGCGGGTGCAGCCGGAGGACGTCCGCGGCTACGGCACCGGGGAGGAAGCGCGGCTTGACATGGAGTACGCGGGACGCCATATCCCGGTTCCCCAGGAGTATGAGACGGCGCCGGAGGTGACGGTGGCAGCCCATCATATCGATACGAACCACCATGTAAACAACGCCCAGTACGCCGTCATTGCCAGGGAGGCCTTAAAGAGCCAGGCAGAGGTCAGAGAGCTCCGCATTGAGTATAAAAAGGCGGCGGTGCTGGGAGACAGGATCGTTCCCCGGGTCAGCCGTGACGGGGACGAGTGCACCGTCGTCCTGTGCAGCAGGCAGGGAGAGATCTACGCGGTGGTGTGGATGAAGACCGGCACCGGAAAGGCACCGGCTGTTTCGGATGAGAGGCGGCCAGAAAGAGAGAACAGATGATAGAGTTAGGAAAGATTCAGACATTGACCGTACACCGGGAAAAGGCATTCGGCGTTTATCTGGGAGAGCCGGGAGACGAGGCTCACGCAGTGCTTCTTCCGAGGAAGCAGGTGCCGGAGGGAACCAGGGTGGGGGACGCCATGGAGGTGTTCGTCTACAAGGATTCCGAGGACCGGCTGATCGCCACTGCCGGAAAGCCGAAGCTGCAGGTGGGCGAGACCGCCGTTTTGGAGGTCCGGGACGTGGTGAAGATCGGCGCGTTTCTGGATATGGGTCTGGAGAAGGATCTGCTGCTGCCGTTTAAGGAGCAGAACCATCGGGTAAAGCCCGGCGAGTCCTGCCTGGTTGCACTGTATGTGGACCGCAGCGGACGCCTGGCAGCTACCATGAACGTATATTCCTACATGAGCGCTGAGTCTCCCTACAAAAAGGACGACCAGGTGACAGGAACCATCTACGAGATCAATGAAAATCTCGGCGCTTTTGTAGCTGTGGACAATAAGTATTACGGCCTGATTCCGAAGCGGGAGCTGTACGGCAGCTACCAGCCGGGAGACCAGGTGGAGGCCCGGGTGGTGAAGGTCCGGGACGACGGCAAGCTTGATTTAAGCCCGCGCCAGAAGGCCTACATTCAGATGGATGAGGATGCAGAGCAGGTTTTAAAGGCGATCGATGAGTTCGACGGCGTGCTGCCCTTTAACGACAAGGCGCGGCCGGAGACGATTCTGAGAGAGCTTCACATGAGCAAGAACGCGTTTAAGCGCGCCGTGGGACATCTTCTGAAGGAAAAGAAGATCCGCATTACGGAAAAGACCATCGAGAGAATATAGGAGGACAGAATTGGACACCATAGGATACTATAACAAATATGCATCTGCAGTTTTTGAACAGACCGTGGATCTTGATATGGAGGCGCAGCGGAAGGAATTCACAAAATACCTGGAAGAGGGCGATTCCATTCTGGATTTGGGCTGCGGCTCCGGACGGGACAGTCTGGCCTTTTATGAGCAGGGCTTTGACGTGACGGCTCTGGACGCGTCAGAGGAGATGTGCAAGCTGGCGGAGATCCACACGGATCTGGACGTGCTGCATATGGCATATGAAGATATGGATTTTGACGAGGTGTTTGATGGCGTCTGGGGCAACGAGGCCCTGATCCACGAGCCGGAGGATGAGATGCCGGCGATTCTGGAGAAGGTGATCGACGCGCTCAGACAGGGAGGCATCCTGTATCTTTCATTCCAGGAAGGAGATTTTGAGGGCACTCAGAACGGCCGTTATTTCTGCGAGTACACCCAGGAGAAGCTGGAGCGGATCCTGCGGGAGACGAAGCGGCTGGAGATCGAAAAGATCTGGGTGTCCGGGGCGGAGGATGAAAAGGACCGCCTGATCTATGTGCTGGCCAAAAAGATAGCCTGACCGGATTCGGGAAAGGGAACGGTGGTATGGTGAATTTCAGGCATAAATCTGCAGCCCGTGATTATGTGTTGATTGTGATCGGCTCATTTATCATGGGCTTTGCTATTAAAAACATATATGATCCCATCGGGATGGTAACTGGCGGCGCCTCCGGCGTGGCCATTATTGTAAAGGAAAAGCTGGGGACGGAGCTGTGGGTGACGAACACCCTGATCAATATCCCGCTGTTTCTGGCGGCGGCGAAGCTGAAGGGCTGGCATTTTATGCAGCGGACCCTGGCGGCCACGGCGGCGCTTTCGGTGTCTCTGGGCGTGATTCCGGAGATGCCGTTTCTTATGGACGACCTGGTGCTGACGGCGCTGTTCGGCGGCATGATCAGCGGCGTGGGCACCGGCCTTGTGCTTTCCTGCCAGGCAACCACCGGCGGCACCGATATGCTGGCGGCGCTGATCCAGAGAAGGCTGCCCCACTACAGCATTGCGCAGATCATGCAGGTGCTGGACGCGGCGGTGGTGCTGGCAGGCGCGACGGTGTTCGGCATAACCTACGCCATGTACGCGCTGATTGCCATTTTCGTTCTGACTAAGGTGTCGGACGGGCTCGCCGAGGGTATGAAAATTTCCAGGATCGCCTTTATCATCACGGACAGAAGCGATGAGATCTCCCGGGTGATCATGGATGAGATGGAGCGCGGAGCCACCGGTATTCCGGCCAGAGGCATGTACTCGGGCGAAAAAAAGGACATTCTGTTCTGCGTGGTATCCAAGAAAGAAATTGTACAATTAAAAGAGCTTGTAGTTGGGCATGATCCACAAGCTTTTGTGATCGTAAGCGACGCAAGAGAGGTTTTGGGAGAAGGTTTTATCGAATTTAGACAGTGAGAGACGGCTTTTTCTGACTGAATTTTTATGTTTTCAGCAATTTTTCAGACAAGTGAGCAAATGTGCCAAAAAGCAGAAAGGGAATTTGGGTATTTGCCATATGGCACAAAAAAGATATCTGATGTATCATAAGATTAGAATAAGGAATGCGAAAAAGCATCCAGCAGGAGGAGAAAGAGCATGGCAAGTTTATCACTGAAGAATGTAACCAAGGCATATCCCAACGGATTTGTTGCTGTTAAGGATTTCAATCTTGAGATCGCAGACAAGGAGTTCATCATTTTCGTAGGACCGTCCGGCTGCGGTAAGTCCACCACCCTTCGTATGATCGCAGGTCTGGAGGACATCTCCTCCGGCGAGCTGTACATCGACGGCAAGCTGATGAACGATGTTGAGCCGAAGGACCGCGATATCGCAATGGTATTCCAGAACTACGCGCTGTATCCGCATATGAGTGTATACGACAACATGGCGTTCGGCCTGAAGTTGAGAAAGACTCCGAAGGAGGAGATCGACAAGCTGGTTCAGGAGGCTGCAAGAATCCTCGACCTGTCTCATCTGTTAGACCGTAAGCCGAAGGCTCTTTCCGGCGGACAGAGACAGCGTGTTGCCATGGGCCGTGCTATCGTTCGTAACCCGAAGGTATTCCTGATGGATGAGCCGCTGTCCAACCTGGATGCAAAGCTGAGAGGCCAGATGCGTATCGAGATCTCCAAGCTGCATCAGAGACTGAACGCAACCATCATTTACGTAACCCACGACCAGACAGAGGCTATGACGCTGGGAACCAGAATCGTAGTTATGAAGGATGGCGTGATTCAGCAGGTTGATTCCCCGCAGAATCTGTACGATAAGCCCGGCAACAAGTTCGTGGCAGGATTCATCGGCGCTCCGCAGATGAACCTGATCGACGCGGTAGTCGGCAAGGACGGCGCAGACGTAACCCTGACCTTCGACGGCCACACCATCGCGCTGCCGGCTGAAAAAGGCAAGGTGCTTGACAGCAAGGGCTACGTTGGCAAGACCGTTATCCTGGGCATCCGTCCCGAGGATCTGCATGACGACGAGGCTTACCTGGCAGCATCCCCGAAGAGCGTGATCGAGGCAAAGATCCGCGTATACGAGATGCTTGGCGCAGAGGTATTCTTATACTTCGATATCAACGAGGCAAACTGCACAGCCCGCGTAAATCCGCGGACCACCGCAAGACCTGGCGATACCGTCAAGCTGGCGCTTGACCTGGACAAGATCCACGTATTTGACAAGGAGACTGAGCTGGTAGTTGTGAACTAAGGTTCAGACATAACACATTGTAAAATTAAGCAGGCGAGTAACATACTCGCTTGCTTTTTTTGCCATTTTGCATTAAGATATAAGTCAGGATAATATTAAATCTTGTAACTGTTCAGTACTGAACAGCTACTAAATTTTTAAATCTGACAAAAATAATTATGCAATACGAATATTACAATAAGGAGAGTGCGTTATGATTTCCAACCAGATTCTTCAGTCAACCATTGACGGCCTGAAAGGGATCACCAGAATCGATCTCTGTATCTGCGATACAGAGGGCAAGGTGCTTGCCTCCACCTTCCCGGATGCGGAGGAGTATGAGAATGCGATCCTGTCCTTCGTGGATTCCCCGGCGGACAGCCAGGTGATTTCCGGCTATCAGTTTTTCAAGGTATTTGATGAGCATCAGCTCGAGTACATCCTGCTGGCGAAGGGCGGCAGCGAGGATGTGTATATGGTGGGCAAGCTGGCCGCGTTCCAGATCCAGAATCTTCTGGTTGCCTACAAGGAGCGTTTTGACAAGGACAACTTCATCAAGAACCTGCTGCTGGACAACCTGCTGCTGGTAGATATTTACAACCGGGCGAAGAAGCTCCACATCGAGACGAATCTGCGCCGGGTGGTATTCTTAATTGAGACGAAGCATGAGAAGGATGTGAACGCGCTGGAGACCGTCCGCAGCCTGTTCGCCACCAAGACGAAGGATTTCATCACCGCTGTGGATGAGAAGAACATCATCCTGGTGCGTGAGGTGAAGGCGGGAGAGGATTATGAGGATCTGGAGAAGACCGCCAACATGATTCTCGATATGCTGAACACAGAGGCCATGACAAAGGTACACGTGGCATACGGCACCATCGTGGGTGATTTAAAGGAGGTTTCCCGCTCCTACAAGGAGGCCAAGATGGCTCTGGACGTGGGCAAGATCTTCTACAACGGCAAGAACGTAGTGGCCTACAGCAAGCTTGGCATCGGACGTCTGATCTATCAGCTGCCCCTGCCGCTGTGCCGGATGTTCATCAAGGAAATCTTCGAGGGCAAGTCCCCGGATGAGTTTGACGAGGAGACCCTGACCACGATCAACAAGTTCTTTGAGAACAGCCTGAACGTATCCGAGACCTCCAGACAGCTTTACATCCACAGAAACACCCTGGTATACCGTCTGGACAAGCTGCAGAAGAGCACGGGTCTGGATCTGCGGGTGTTTGAGGACGCCATCACCTTCAAGATTGCGCTGATGGTTGTAAAGTATATGAAGTACATGGAGAGTCTGGATTATTAATCATGATTGAGATTGCAGGTATCAACAAGACATACGAGACCGGAAGCAGGGCTCTGCGTGATATCAGCATTCAGATCGGGGACGGGGAATTTGTGTTTATCATGGGCCGCAGCGGCTCAGGCAAGTCCACCCTGCTGAAGCTGCTTTTGAAGGAGGCGGAGCCCACCTCCGGACATATTATTGTAAATGACATGAATCTGCAGAAGATGCCGCGGCGGTACGTACCGAAGTACCGCAGAAGACTGG
This sequence comes from Eubacteriales bacterium, assembly GCA_030524245.1. GTDB lineage: Bacteria > Bacillota > Clostridia > Lachnospirales > Lachnospiraceae > Brotaphodocola. The sequence goes on along the minus strand of JAUNGW010000084.1, from coordinate 3,934 downwards.
GCGTTGTGTTCCAGGACTTCCGGCTTCTCCGCGACAGGAGCGTGTTTGAGAATGTGGCCTTTGCCCAGCGCGTCATCGGCGCTTCCTCCCGGACGATCAGGGAGTCGGTGCCGGAGATGTTAAAGCTGGTGGGCCTTTCGGCCAAGTATAAGATGCTGCCTCACCAGCTTTCCGGCGGCGAGCAGCAGCGGGTGGCCATCGCCAGGGCTCTGATCAACCGGCCGGAGGTGCTTTTGGCCGACGAGCCCACGGGCAATCTGGACCATGAGAACGCGGTGGAGATCATGAAGCTTCTTGAGCAGATCAATGAGCTGGGAACCACCGTGGTTGTGGTGACCCACAGCCAGGAGATCGTGGACCGGATGGGTAAGCGCGTGATTACCCTTGACCGGGGACGGCTTATCAGCGATGAAGTGAGAGGTGGCCATAAGGATGAGGATTAGTACATTCTGGTATTGCCTGAAACAGGGCGTAAAAAATATATGCAGAAATATCTGGTTTTCGCTGGCATCGGTGGCAACGATTTCTGCGTGTATTTTTTTATTTTGTTTATTTTTTTCAATTATCGCAAATATTCGGTTTATGGTACAGCATGTGGAGAGCACGGTGGGGATCACGGTGCTGTTTGACGAGAGCCTGACGGAGGATCAGATTCTTGCGCTTGGAGCTGAGATCGGCCAGAGACCGGAGATTAAGGAGATGTCCTATATCTCCGCCCAGGAGGCGTGGGACAGCTTTAAGAGTGAATATTTCGCGGGACATGAGGATCTGGCGGAGGGCTTTGCCGACGACAATCCTCTGGCAGGCTCCGCCTCCTATGTGATTTATTTAAACAATATTGAACAGCAGGACAGTCTGGTGGCCTATCTGGAGGGACTTCAGGGCGTGCGGCAGGTGAATTACTCCAACACGGCGGCGGCAGGATTTTCCAGCTTCAACCGGATGATCGGCGTGCTCTCCCTGGCGATTATCGGCGTGCTTCTGGCGGTGGCGGTATTTTTGATCAGCAACACCATTTCCGTGGCGGCGGCGTTCCGCAGGCAGGAAAGCCAGATTATGCGGCTGATCGGAGCTACAAACTTCATGATCCGGGCGCCCTTTATTGTGGAGGGCGTGCTGATCGGCCTTGTGGGGGCGGCCATTCCGCTGACCGGGATGTATTTCCTTTACACAAAGACCGTGGTGTATCTGATGGACCGGTTCCATATCCTGTCCAATATGCTGTATTTTATTCCCATTGGGAATATTTACCCGGCGATGCTGGCGGTTTCTCTGGCTCTCGGCGTGGGGATCGGATTTTTCGGAAGCTTTTTCACCATCCGCCGGTATCTGAAAGTGTAGGTGGAGCATGAAAGGGAAGAAGAGATGGACGGCGATGGCCCTCGGGCTTTCTGCGGCGCTTGCCGCAGGCGGAGTATTTCCGGCTTATGCCACGAAGAAGGACGTGGAGGAGGCTAAGAAGAAGGTCAGCGCCATTGAAGAAGAAAAAAAGAAGGTAGAGGCGTCCTTAAAGAACCTGGAGGGGCTGAAAAGCGACGCGGCTGCCTATGTGAAGCGGCTGGACGGAGATCTGGAGAGCCTGAACAGGGAGCTGGACAGTCTGGCCGTTCAGATTACAGATAAGGAAGCGGACATTGAGGCCACGGGGCTTGAGCTGGAGCAGGCCAGGCAGGTGGAGGAAAAGCAGTACGCGGACATGAAGCTGCGGATCAAGTATATGTACGAGCAGGGGGATACCAGCTATATCGATATGCTTCTGCAGTCGGACGATATGGTGCAGCTGATGAACCGGGCGGAGTACATCAAAAAGATTTCGGAGTACGACCGGAAGAAGATGGATGAATACGTGGCCACAAAGGAGACGATTGCGGCCCAGGAGCAGGCGCTTAAGGACGACAGGGAAAAGCTTCTGGAGCTTCAGGACAGCACCGAGGCCAAGCAGCAGTCGGTGGAGACGCTGCTGTCAGAGAAAAACAGGGAATTAAAGAATTTTGAAAGCCAGATCAATGCGGCAGAGGGGCAGATCAGCGAGTATGAGAAGGATTTAAAGGCGCAGGAAAGCAGAATCCAGCAGCTTGAGGCGGAGATTAAGCGCAGGGAGGAGGAGGCCAGAAAGGCGGCCGAGGCAGCGGGCAAATCGTATAAAACCGTGAATCTTGGAGATATTAGCTTTATATGGCCCTGCCCTTCCAGCAGCCGGATCACCTCGGGCTTTGACGGGCGGAGCTCACCGACGGAGGGCGCTTCCAGCAACCATCAGGGCATCGACATCGGAGCCGGCAGCGGTTCGGCTATTGTGGCGGCGGCATCCGGCACGGTGGTGGTGTCTACATACAGCTATTCCGCTGGTAATTATATTATGATTAATCACGGCGGAGGCGTCTATACGGTGTACATGCACTGCTCTCAGCTGCTCGCATCAGAGGGGCAGGAGGTAAAGCAGGGGCAGACCATCGCCAAGGTGGGCTCCACCGGATACTCCACCGGACCGCATCTGCATTTCGGCATCCGGTCCGGCGGACGGTATGTGAACCCCCAGGCCTATGTGAGCCCGTAAGACGCCTGCTCCGAAGAAAGACAGGTGACAGCATTGGACAGAGAGAACAAGGGCAGAAATAAATTCTGGAAGGGCGTGCTGGCCGGAGCTTTGGCGATGGCCTTCGCGGGGCTCGCGGTTGTGGGCGTGGCCGCGGGGATTTCCATGATCGGCCGCACGGTGATCGACAGCCAGGGACAGATGATAAGCAATTCCGCCTCCGGGGCGGACGCATCAGGAGGTCTGGATCTGAACCGGATCAGCAGCAAAATCCAGCTGCTGGAAAAGGTAGCGGATGAGTATTTCCTCTTCGATGTGAATGAGGAGGACATGGAGGCGGGGATTTACAAGGGGATGCTGGCAGGTCTGGACGATCCCTATACCACCTACTACACGGCTGAGGAGTACCAGGCCATGACGGAGGAGACGGAGGGCGTTTACTGCGGCATCGGCGTGCTGATCAGCCAGAGCGTGGAAAGCGGCATCATCACGGTGCTGCGGGTATTTCCGGGCTCTCCGGCGGAGGAGGCGGGGATCCGCAAGGGAGATATTCTCTACAAGGTGGGCGACCTGCTGGCCTATGAGCAGGATCTGGAGCTTCTGGTGGAGCAGTATATCCGCGGCGAGGAGGGCACCTATACGGATCTGACCATTCTGCGGGACGGGCAGCAGCTTCCGGTTCATGTGGAGCGGCGTATGGTGGAGAACATGACGGTGGAGTCTCAGCTGCTTCCGGACAAGACCGGCTATGTGATGGTGACGCAGTTCGACATCGTGACGGCGGAGCAGTTTATCGCCGCGGTGGAGGAGCTGGAGAGCCAGGGCATGGAGCGGCTGGTGATCGACCTGCGGGACAATCCCGGCGGCGTGGTGGACGTCTGCGTGGAGATGGCAGCGTATATTCTGCCGGAGGAGCCGTTTGACGGAACGATCCTGTCCACGGCCAACAAGGATGGCCAGGCAGAGCGGTATTACTGTAAGGACGGCAGGATTTTCCATGAGGTGTATGACGGCAAGACCAGAGATTCCAGATATCCCATAGAGGACGGCCATGAGCTGGATATGCCCATCGCGATTTTGATGAACGGCATGTCGGCCAGCGCCTCTGAGGTGTTCGCCGGTGCTCTGCGGGACTACGGCGCGGCGGTGCTGGTGGGGACGACCTCCTACGGAAAGGGCATCGTTCAGAGCCTGCTTCCGCTGGCGGACGGATCAGCCGTGAAGGTGACCACCGCACATTATTACACGCCGGACGGCTTTGATCTTCACGGCAAGGGCCTGGAGCCGGACGTGGAGGTGAAGCTGGAGCTGGACGCGGATCTGATCGGCCAGTACGATGTGCCGCTGGAGCGGGACAATCAGGTGCAGAAGGCGATTGAGACGCTGAAGGAAAAGTAA
>JAUNGW010000083.1 GCA_030524245.1 Eubacteriales bacterium | reverse complement strand
ATCAAGGTTTTTATTAGATTTACACAATAAAAAACAGGTGGTTTTTGACACTACCAAGTTTTTGACAGGAGGTTTTTTATGAAAAAATTAAGACTACTTTCCGCAATGGCAGTATCCTGCGCATTGCTTATGGCGCAGCCGGTATTCGCGGCCGGGCAGCCCTTCGCTGCTTCCAGCAGCTCGCCGGTGATCGTGGTTGGAGGAAGCCAGAATCAGAGCCAGCCGTCAGGCGGACCCGGAGTTTCAGACAGCGGATCGGTAAATCCGTCCGCTCCAGGCGGAAACAGCGCGGCGCCGGATGGAGGAGCGTCTGTTCCGGTTCTGGAGCCGGCGCAGGGAGACGGACAGACGGCGCCTCCGGGAGATGCGGGCACGGTTCTGGTTCCTGTGGGACAGGAGAATACAGCCGCAGAGCCTGTGCCGGGAGGATCAGATCAGGGAGCCGCGGCTCAGGGCGGCGCGGGAGAGACAGCTCCGGCGCAGACCAGCGGACGCCATGTGGATCCGTCAAAGCCCATGGTTGCCTTAACCTTCGATGACGGACCGCAGCCCTCGGTAGGAAACAGGATTATGGACTGCCTGGCCCAGTATGGCGGCAAGGCTACATTTTTCATGGTAGGCGAGCGGGTAGGCTCCTATAAAACCGAGGTGCAGCGGATGGTGGCGGAGGGCCATGAGGTTGCCAACCATTCCATGAATCATAAGTATTTTCAGAAGCTGGGTGCGGCGGAGATTCAGGCCCAGGTGAACCGGGCCAACGATGCCATCGAGGCTGCCTGCGGCGTACGTCCGAAGCTGATGCGGCTTCCCGGCGGCAATGTAAACAGCACCGTAAAGGCAAATGTCCACATGCCTATGATCCAGTGGAGCATCGATACCCTGGACTGGAAGACGAGAAATGCGGACAAGACTGTGGCAGCCGTGCTGAACCATGTTAAGGACGGAGATATTGTGCTGATGCATGAGCTTTACAGCCAGACCGGCGACGCGGCTCTGCGGATTATTCCGGAGCTGGTGAACCGGGGCTATCAGCTGGTGACAGTCAGCGAGCTGGCGGCGGCAAAGGGGAAGAGCCTGGAGGCCGGGAAGCTGTATTCCAGCTTCCGGTGAATTTGGATTGTACGAAAAGCTGGCTTATCCGGCAAATATAAGCCCGTCAAAATACTCCATAATATCGATTCCATTGATGGTCCGCGGCCACTGGCCGGAGCCGTCAACCCGGAACCGGTATACCTGTCCGGTCTCATCAGTCATGTCGGCGAAGTTTTCATTATCTGTAAGGATGATGGTAAGCCGGGCGCCGGCAGGAACTGTGCAGGGCTCGTCAAGCTGGCTGCCCTGAAAGGCCGGGATATCCTGTTTTGCGGTGACGGAAATTCCGCCTGCGTAAAGACCGCTGTCAGGGACGGGCATTCCATTTTCGCCTGCAGAGAAGTGGCGGTAAGCATTATAGGTGGAAAACAGATCCACCCGGTCTGACAGAAGGAAATCTGTCGGATCTGTGGGCGCGTTTCCGTAAAAGGCGTCCTGGCACGTTCCCACATGGACGGGAGAATCCCCTTCCAGATCAAAAATATCCAGATAGCGGTAGTCGTTGTCGCTGAGGCTTTCCACGTAAAGGAAGGCTTTCTGAGGAGAAACCTGCATCAGAAAGGCATCGGTGATGCCGTATACGCCTGCTGTCTGAAGGGAGGCGTCCTCATGGTTCCCTGAACGGAGGGTGACCCTGATATCCGTGGTGTAGCCGTCGCTTCCGGGCAGCTGCTGAACCATGACCTGATCCTCCTGCCCGTCTCCGTTGATATCCAGCGAAGAAAAGAGCCGGTATTCCGCCTGATCCGGGCCGTCAGAAACAAGCTCCGGAGCGGCTGCAAAGGGCTGAAAGGCTTCTGCCGGGGCCTGAGAAGACGCTTCTGCTAAAGTCTGAGAAGGAGCTTTGGACGGTGACTGGGAAACGGCTTCTGTCACAGCCTGGGAAACAGCCTGGGAAGAGGGTTCCGGAGCTGGGTTCTTTGGCGCACAGGCCCAGAGGGCGGCGCCGGAGAGCAGGCACAGGGCGCCTGGAACAAGAAAAGACGGAATTTTTATCATAGAGTGACTCCTTTCTCTGCCTGATAGAGACAGTCTTGTTATTTCTCATCCACCACCTGAAAAATCACAAATTTTAAATAGTAGGAAGCCTGTTCTCCGCCGGTCCAGAGAATCGGGTGATCGGCGGCCTGGGTGCGGTATTCTACCTGGCGGAGCCGCTTGTGGGCGCCGGCGGCTGCCTCGCGGATCGTCTTTAAAAACAGCTCCGGATCCATGAAGTGGGAGCAGGAGCAGGTGGCCAGAAAGCCGCCGTCCTTTACAAGCTTCATGCCGCGAAGGTTGATTTCACGGTAGCCCTTCACGGCGTTTTTGATGGAGCTGCGGGACTTGGTGAAGGCGGGGGGATCCAGAATCACCACATCGAAGGTTTCGCCCTTTTTCTCCAGCTGGGGAAGAAGGTCAAATACATCGGCGCAGATAAACTCCACCCGGCCGGAAAGGCCGTTTAAGGCGGCGTTTTCCCGGGCCTGGGCGACGCCCAGCTCCGACGCGTCCACTCCAAGCACGGAGGAAGCGCCGGCGATGCCTGCATTTAAGGCGAAGGAACCGGTGTGGGTGAAGCAGTCCAGCACCCGTTTTCCGGGACAGAGCCGCTGAATGGCCAGTCGGTTGTATTTCTGATCCAGGAAGAAGCCGGTTTTCTGGCCGTCCTCCACATCTACAATGTAGCGGACGCCGTTTTCCAGAATTTCCACTTTTGTATCGAAGGGGTCTCCGATAAAGCCCTTAAACCGCTCCATGCCCTCCTGCTGGCGCACCTTTGCGTCGCTGCGCTCGTAAACGCCGCGGATATGAACGCCGTCCTCTGCCAGCACCTGCTTAAGGACTTTTAAGATCACCGGCTTCCACCGGTCGATGCCGAGGGCAAGGGATTCCACCACCAGCACATCGGAAAATTTGTCGATGACGATGCCGGGAAGAAAATCAGCCTCTCCGAAAATCAGCCTGCAGCTGGAGGTGTCAACGACGGACTTGCGGTATTCCCACGCATTCCGGACCCGCATTTCAATAAATGCTTCGTCCACTATAGCGTCTTTTCTTCGGGTCATCATGCGGACGGTGATTTTGGAGCGGGTATTGATAAAGCCCTGTCCCATGGGATAACCGTCAAAGTCCTCCACGGATACCATGTCCCCGTTTTCATATTCGCCCTGAATCCGGTCGATTTCATTATCGTAAATCCACGAGCCGCCTGCCTTCAGACTGCGGCCCTCGCCTTTTTTTAATATAACGGTTGCTGTTGTCATTGCGATGCAGCCTCCTTTGCGTAATGATGTAACTGTTCAGGACGATGCGCCGTCCTGCGGATACAATGTGGTATCATTGTATCCTATCTGCAAAAAATGGGCAAGGAAATCTTTCGTGCCGCCGGCCGTCTTGCCTTTTCCTGCCGCGGATGGTACAATGAGAACACAAAGCCGGGGCGGGCGGGAACCCGGGAAAGCAGGGAGGTATCTATGGCAGAGCTGCGGGATCGGGCGGCAAATCCGGATAAAACAAAATATAAGCTGGCGGCGTCTATCCGGGAGTGCATGAAGACGACCCCGGTGGATAAGATTACGGTGAAGGATATTGTGGAGGGCTGCGGCCTGACCAGACAGACCTTTTACCGGAATTTTAAGGACAAGTATGACCTGATCAACTGGTATTTCGACAAGCTGGTGCTCCAGTCCTTTGAGCAGATCGGCATGGGGCATACGGTGGGAGAGAGTCTGGTTCAGAAGTTTGATTTTATCCGGAGCGAGAAAGCGTTTTTTACGGAGGCGTTCCGGTCCGATGACTACAATTCCGTGAAGGAGCACGATTTTGAACTGATTCTGCAGTTTTACAAGAAGCTTCTGGCAGGAAAGATGAGCCGCCCTCTGGGGGAGGAGATGGGGTTTCTGCTGGAGATGTACTGCAGGGGCTCTGTTTACATGACTGAGAAATGGGTTTTGAGCGGTATGAAGGATTCCTCCCGGGAGATGTCGGAGAAGCTGGTGGAGGCCATGCCGCCGAAGCTGGACCGGCTGTTCCGGCAGTACGGACTGGTGTAGGAAAAGGCGCAGGAAGGCAGTCGTGCGGCGTACTCGTAGTGAAGGTGCACAAACAAAATTGTAAGATTCTCACAAAAAGCAAAGGAAAGTGACAGAACAGAGGATTTGTCACTTTCTTTTTTGCTCCGGGGTCGTTAAAATAATAACAGAAACAAAAAACGGAGGCAGAACGCCTCGGGCCGCATTGCTGCGGACAGGTCAAAAGGAGGAGTTGTATCATGGCAGACAGAATTGTATTGAATGAAACATCGTATCATGGCGCAGGCGCGATTAAGGAAATCGCCGGGGAGGTTAAGACAAGAGGCTTTCAGAAGGCATTTGTGTGTTCTGACCCGGATCTGTTAAAATTTGGCGTTACAAAGAAGGTAACGGATGTGCTGGAAGGAGCAGGGCTGGCTTATGAGATTTATTCCAATATTAAGCCGAATCCCACCATTGAGAATGTGCAGACCGGCGTAGCTGCATTTAAGGCGTCCGGCGCGGATTATCTGATTGCCATCGGCGGCGGCTCCTCCATGGATACGGCAAAGGCCATCGGCATTATTATCGCGAATCCGGAGTTTGCGGATGTGAGAAGCCTGGAAGGCGTAGCTCCCACAAAGAAGCCCAGCGTGCCGATTATCGCTGTGCCGACCACCGCGGGAACCGCTGCGGAGGTTACCATCAACTATGTAATTACGGATGTGGAAAAGAAGCGTAAATTTGTGTGCGTGGACACCCATGACATTCCGGTAATCGCTGTGATTGACCCGGATATGATGTCCTCCATGCCCAAGGGACTGACCGCTTCCACTGGTATGGATGCGCTGACCCACGCCATTGAGGGCTACATCACAAAGGCAGCCTGGGAGATGACAGATATGTTCCATTTAAAGGCTATCGAGATCATTTCCAAATCCTTAAGAGGCGCTGTTGCCAACACTCCGGAGGGAAGAAAGGGAATGGCTCTCGGACAGTATATTGCAGGCATGGGCTTTTCCAATGTAGGACTTGGAATCGTTCACTCCATGGCTCATTCCCTGGGCGCCGTATATGACACCCCCCACGGCGTGGCCAATGCAATCCTGCTTCCCACGGTGATGGAGTACAATGCTCCCTGCACCGGCGAGAAGTACAGAGATATCGCGAAGGCTATGGGCGTGGAAGGAACTGAGAAGATGAGCCAGGAGGAGTACAGAAAGGCCGCGGTGGATGCTGTAAAGAAGCTGTCCGCAGACGTTGGCATCCCGGCAGACTTAAAGGCCATTGCAAAGGAGGAGGATCTGGATTTCCTGTCCGAGTCCGCTTATGCAGACGCCTGCCGTCCCGGCAACCCGAGAGACACCTCCGTGGAGGAGATCAAGGCGCTTTACAAATCTCTGATGTAAAAAGCATATACTAAAAATCCCCGGGAGAGCAGTATCCTCCCGGGGATTTTTGAAAGAGGCCGTCCTGAACAGTTACAAGAAGTCATCCTTTTTCCCACCGGCCGGACGCGCCGCAGGGCAGCGCCAGACCGCTTTCCTGGACGGGAAGGCCGATTTCCTGAGCGTCCACATGTCCGCCGAATCTGGGAAGCAGCTCCGTACTCATCATGTAGGTGAGCACGGCAGGGGCCAGGCCGGTGGTGTAGGAGTTGACCAGGAAAAACAGCGGGTCATCGGATAAAAGCTGTACAGACAGCTTAATGAGCGGATGGATGGCATCCTCAATTTTCCAGATTTCCCCTTTGGGGCCGCGGCCGTAGGAAGGGGGATCCATGATAATGCCGTCGTAATGATTTCCGCGGCGGATTTCCCGCTCTACAAATTTGACGCAGTCGTCCACCAGCCAGCGGATGGGAGCATTTTCAAGGCCGGAGGAGGCTGCGTTTTCCTTTGCCCAGCCAACCATGCCCTTAGAGGCGTCCACATGGGTAACGGAGGCGCCTGCGGCTGCGGCGGCCAGGGTGGCGCCGCCGGTGTAGGCAAACAGGTTCAGAACTTTCACCGGACGTCCTGCCTGCCGGATCTTTTCGCCGAACCAGTCCCAGTTTACCGCCTGCTCCGGGAAAAGTCCCGTGTGCTTAAAGCTGAAGGGCTTTAAGTTGAAGGTCAGCTCTTTGTAGGAAATGGACCACTGCTGGGGCAGGTTAAAGAATTCCCATTCGCCGCCCCCCTTTGCGCTGCGGTGATAATGGCCGTTTTTACGGCGCCAGCCGCTGTGCTCTCTGGGCGTGTCCCAGATCACCTGGGGATCCGGGCGGACCAAAAGATAGTCTCCCCACCTCTCCAGCTTTTCTCCCTTTGAACAGTCAATAACCTGATAGTCTTTCCAGCCGTCTGCCAGCCACATAATCTATTCCAGCCTTTCCGGGCCATGCCCATTTTTGCGCGATTGTGCTCTTTTTGCCGAAGCGTTTTGTATATTATACAGACAGAGGGCGGGAAACGTCAAGATCCAGTAAAAAACAAGAGCAAATGTGAGGAAAATTGTAAGAAATATTTTTTAGAAATCGTTGCAATATTCACTATATCTTGATAAAATGAGGATTAGATGTACTAAGGCATGAGGTAAAGGAGCACCAATATGAGAAAAATGAGCTGGGCGGTTCTTGCCCTTACGGCTGTGATGAGCCTTGGAAGCGCCGGGATTACTGCGCTGGCTGCATCCGGATGGGTACAGGAGGGGAACAACTGGTCCTATTATAATGCGAACGGCAGCCGCGTGACAGACGCGTGGCGTCAGGCCAACGACGGCACCTGGAGATATTTAAACGGCAGCGGCGTGATGGCTGTGGACAGCTGGGTGGACAACGATGATTACTACGTGGACGTCAACGGCGTGATGGTAGCGGGCAAGTGGCTGCAGGTTCCCAACTCTGACAGCAGCAGCGGCTATGACTGGTATTATTTCAACAGTACCGGCAAGTGTCTGCGTGAAAAGTGGGAGAAGATCAACAACAACTGGTACTATTTCGGAGACACCGGCGCCATGCAGACCGGCTGGATCCTGGATAACATGTATTACACCGACGCCAACGGCGTGATGCAGACCGGCTGGCAGAAGCTGCTTCCGCCGGAGGAGTACGAGGACAGCGACGACCACACAGGTCCTTATGAGAGCGAGGAGGACGGCCGTTACTGGTATTATTTCGGAACCAACGGAAAGAAGGTTCTTCCCGATGACGACGGGGAGAATGTAAAACAGAAAAAGATCAACGGCGTCTACTACTGTCTGGCAGAGGACGGCGCCATGCAGACCGGCTGGGTATGCGTGACCGGCGATGATTCTGACAACATTGCCGATTACCGCTATGTGGATTCCAACGGCCAGGTCCGGGTGGGCTGGTATTCCGCGGAGCCGCCGGAGAATCTCCAGGGACAGTACGACCACGATGTGGAGTGGTTTTACTTCAATAAAAAGGGAGAGCCGGAGACAGGGCCGGAGAGAGAGTCCGCCACCATCAAGGACTTAAAGAAGATCAACGGCAACACCTATCTGTTCGGAACCAACGGCGTGCCGGTTTACGGCCTTCAGAAGGTGTATCTGAACAATGCCGACGACGATTACACCGCGTACTATTTCGGCACCAGACAGCAGAGCAGTATGCTGAAGGGCAAGTATACTCTGGATGACGGCGAGCGCTGCCAGTATTACTTTACCTCTACAGGCCGCGGCTACACCGGCGTTCACGACAACTACCTGTACTATATGGGCCGTCTGCAGAAGGCGGATTCCGGAAACCGTTACGAGGTATTTACAATTCCGGAGGGCAGCGGATTCCGGAATTACGTGGTGAACACCTCCGGAAAGATCGCAAAGAACACCACGGTGAAGGACCGGGACGGTGTTAAGTATAAGACCTCCAGCACGGGAGCGCTTCTCGAGATGGATGAGGAACCGGCGGAGGACAAGACCTTTTCCAGCCCGGTAGAGCCGGACTGGTCCGCATGGGGCGATTATTGATTCGGATCTGACTTTTCAGGAACAGTGGAAGCTGAAGGGCCAAAACGTGAGACAAGCCTGCTTGTAAGCACGTTTTGGCCCTTCGTTTCCCGCTGGAAGACTTGCCATATAATTAGGAAAGGACGCTGCGCTGCACAGTCCGCCTGTCGGATAATATTTTCGCAGAAAAACATAACAAAAAGTACTTGCATTTCAAAAAAAACTATGGTAGTATAGAAAAGCTGTGACATGATAGCAATGAAGCGTGAGGTTGCTGCCCCGTTTGTGGCAGGTTTTCCGTGGAGCGAATGTCAAGTTAGGAAACTGACGACAAGTCACTGTACCAATTAAACAGCTGTAGAACTAAGGTAAATGCAGTAACGCAGTGTGAGTCCACCGCGACACACACGGAGATGTGTACAGTCACCGCTTGTCGTACTTCAAACAAAAGTGCGAAAAGGAGGCGACTTTTTTTATGGCAAGTCAAGTAATGAGAATCACATTAAAGGCTTATGATCATCAGTTGGTTGATCAGTCCGCCGGCAAGATCATCGAGACCGTAAAGAAGACAGGGGCTCAGGTGAGCGGACCGGTGCCGTTACCCACCAAGAAGGAAGTAGTAACGATTCTGAGAGCAGTACACAAGTACAAAGACTCCAGAGAGCAGTTCGAGCAGAGAACTCACAAGAGACTGATCGACATCATTACCCCAAGCCAGAAGACGGTGGATGCACTGTCCAAGCTGGAAATGCCGGCCGGTGTTTACATCGACATCAAAATGAAACAAAAATAACTTTAGTATGATTGCCGTAAAGGTAATCCGCTGTAAGGAGGAAAAGAAATGAAGAAAGCTATTTTAGCTACAAAAGTCGGAATGACTCAGATCTTCAATGCAGACGGCGTACTGGTTCCGGTAACGGTTCTGCAGGCAGGTCCCTGTGTAGTGACTCAGGTTAAGACCGAAGAGAATGATGGCTACAAAGCTGTACAGGTTGGCTTCGTAGACAAGAGAGAAAAACTGGTTACAAAACCGCTGAAAGGTCATTTTGACAAAGCAGGCGTATCTTACAAGAGATTTGTCAGAGAATTCCGTTTTGAAAATGCAGAAGAGTACTCCGTAAAGGACGAAATCAAAGCTGACATCTTCGCTGAGGGCGACAAGATCGATGCAACTGCTGTTTCCAAAGGTAAAGGTTTCCAGGGCGCCATCAAGAGACACGGCCAGTCCAGAGGACCGATGGCTCACGGTTCTAAGTACCATCGTCATGCAGGTTCCAACGGTGCATGTTCTGATCCGAGCAAGGTATTCAAGGGCAAGAGAATGGCTGGTCACATGGGCAGCAAGCAGGTTACTGTTCAGAACCTGGAGGTTGTTAGGGTTGATGCCGACAACAATCTGATTCTGGTAAAGGGAGCAGTTCCCGGACCGAAAAAATCTTTAGTAACGATTAAGGAAACGGTAAAAGCTGCGAAGTAAGCTTTGACGAGAAAGGAGGAACACACAGATGGCAAACGTATCTGTTTACAATATGGAAGGCAAAGAAGTAGGCAAGATGGATTTGAACGATGCGGTATTCGGTGTTGAGGTAAACGAGCACCTGGTACACATGGCAGTCGTTGCGCAGCTTGCTAACAAGCGCCAGGGCACTCAGAAGGCAAAGACCCGCGCTGAAGTATCCGGCGGCGGAAGAAAACCGTGGAGACAGAAGGGGACCGGACATGCGCGTCAGGGTTCAACCAGATCTCCCCAGTGGACCGGCGGCGGCGTTGTATTCGCTCCGACTCCGAGAGATTACACCATCACCCTGAACAAGAAGGAGAAGAGAGCAGCTCTTAAGTCCGCTCTGACCAGCCGCGTTCAGGAGAACAAGTTCATCGTAGTTGATGAGTTAAAGCTTGACGAGATCAAGACCAAGAAGTTCCAGAACGTGCTGAACAACTTAAAGGTTCAGAAGGCTCTGGTAGTGATCGGCGATGACAGCGACAATGTAGTGAAGTCCGCTAAGAACATCCCGGCAGTAAAGACCGCTTATGTCAATACCATCAACGTATATGACATTCTGAAATACAACACCGTAGTGGCTACCAAGACCGCTGTTGCAAATATCGAGGAGGTGTACGCATAATGGCAAACATTCAGTATTACGACGTCATCCTCAAGCCGGTAGTTACCGAGAAGAGCATGAACGCTATGGCGCAGAAGAAATACACTTTCCTGGTTCACACCGAGGCTAACAAGAGCATGATCAAAGAGGCTGTTGAGAAGATGTTCCCGGGAACCAAGGTAAAGAGTGTCAACACCATGAACAGCGAAGGCAAGAACAAGAGAAGAGGCATGACCTTCGGAAAGACCGCTGCTACCAAGAAGGCTATCGTACAGCTTACCGAGGACAGCAAGGAGATCGAGATCTTCTCCGGACTGTAATCCGGCCTGCAGGGCGTCTCGTGGATGCTTCGCATCGCAGGATCCCTGCTCATTGCATAACATGACTATACGGTAAGCAGTGAAAACAATATACTGCGCCGTGATAAAGAGATACACGCGGAGGCGTTGAAGAAACGCCGGAACAAGAACAGCGTGCAGAGTTGAAAGGAGTTAAAATCATGGGAATTAAAACATACCGCCCATATACACCTTCCAGAAGACATATGACCGGCTCTGACTTCAGTGAGATCACCAAGTCCACCCCGGAGAAGTCTTTAGTTACTTCCTTAAAGAAGAACGCTGGACGTAACAATCAGGGTAAGATCACTGTGAGACACCGCGGAGGCGGCTCCAGAAGAAAATACAGAATCATCGACTTTAAGAGAAACCGCAAGGATGGCATTCCGGCAACTGTAATCGGTATCGAGTACGATCCGAACAGAACCGCGAACATCGCCCTGATCTGCTACGCAGACGGCGAGAAGGCTTATATCCTGGCTCCGGCTGGTCTGACAGACGGCATGAAGGTTATGAGCGGCGAGACTGCCGAGGCAAAGGTTGGCAACTGCCTGCCGCTTGCAAACATCCCGGTTGGTGCACAGATCCACAATATTGAGCTGTATCCGGGCAAGGGCGGCCAGCTGGTTCGTTCCGCTGGAAACGCTGCTCAGCTTATGGCAAAAGAAGGCAAATATGCAACCTTAAGACTTCCTTCCGGCGAAATGAGAATGGTTCCGATCATCTGCCGCGCTACCATCGGCGTAGTTGGCAACGGCGATCACAACCTGATCAACATCGGTAAGGCTGGCAGAAAACGTCACATGGGTATCCGTCCTACAGTCCGCGGTTCCGTTATGAACCCCAACGACCATCCGCACGGTGGTGGTGAAGGAAAGACTGGTATCGGCCGTCCGGGTCCCTGCACTCCGTGGGGCAAGCCTGCGCTTGGCTTAAAGACCAGAAAGAAAAACAAGCAGTCTAACAAGCTGATCGTAAGAAGACGCGACGGAAAGACCATTAAATAATAAGGAGGATTTAAACCTATGGCACGTTCATTAAAAAAAGGACCATTTGCAGATGCGCACTTACTGAAAAAAGTTGACGCCATGAACGCAGCAGGACAGCATCAGGTAATCAAGACCTGGTCCCGCCGTTCCACAATCTTCCCGCAGATGGTTGGACATACAAT
>JAUNGW010000082.1:1490-12180 GCA_030524245.1 Eubacteriales bacterium | reverse complement strand
AGACAGGGGTATAAAGTCCTGATCCTTAATAAAAATCTGGTTTTTTACAAAATTAAAGAAGATGAAAAAGTCGTAATCATCTACGCCATTGTCGATCAGAGACAGGATTATTTGAATATTCTTCAGGGATTATAAAAAGAATCCTGCCTCACAGGATTCTCCGCAGCCCGCTGCAATTCCGACATCCATCACAGCGGGGCTATCCCACATTTATCAAAAACATACACCACATCGGCACCGCCGCCATCGACAGCAGCGTACTGAGCACTGTGCACTGGGAAGCAAAGGCCGCGTCTCCATGATATTTCCCCGCAAGCAGCGTGGTCGTCGCACCGGCGGGCATTCCCGCCAGAATTACCGAAATGCCCAGAAGCACCGGTTCCCAGTGAAGCATAAGCCCCGCGCAAAGGACAATGCCCGGAATCAGAAGCAGCCTGACAAAGCAGTAATATAAGCTGTCACGGCTGATAAGGGCGCACACGTCTGATTCCGCCACAACTGCGCCGATGGTAAGCATGGATAATACGGTTGTACAGCTGCCAATGCTTCTTAAGGCCGTCTCAGCCATTGCCGGAAGCGTAATTCTCCCAAGCATCAGCACAAGCCCGATCTCCACTGCTATAATACAGGGATGCGTCAGAAGCTTTTTCACAATATCCTTTCTTCCCGCATCTGTAAACAGCGACAGGCCGGCAGACCACAGAAAAATCCGGGCAGGAATCAGATAAACGGATGTATACAAAAGCCCTGTCGCGCCATAAAGACCCTCAGCCACCGGATTTCCCAGATAACCGGCGTTCGAGCATATCGTGCCGTACTGCATAATCTTCCTTCTCTCCGTCTCTCTCTGTCTGTATAAAATCCTGCTCAGGAACAGCTGGAGACACTGGATTCCCAGAGCCGCTATGAATATGCGGCCCATGGATGCCAGGGTCTCCGGAGAGAATTCCACATAAAAGGAGATAATAATATTGCAGGGCAGAACGATATCGATCACCAGATCTGTCATGCTCTTTCTGCCCTCTGCCGTAATAATTCCGGCCTTCGCTGCCAGTACTCCTGTCCCCATAAACAGAAACAGCATACACTGCAGCTGTAACATATCAGCAAAATTAATCATGGGCTTTCTTTAACTGCGGATGATTTACCGGCCAGTCCGGCTGCTTCCCTGCCAGAACCAGATTGATCTGGGACGCCGCCTGGACAGCCATCTGCATCATGCATTCCTTTGTGTTTGACGCCATGTGAGGCGTAAGGCTCACATCCTCCATGAAAAACAAGGGATTATCCGCAGACGGCGGCTCCTTCTCCAGCACGTCTAAAAACGCCCCCGCAATTTTCTTTTCCTTCATGGCTTCAATCAGATCCGTCTCATTGACCACCTCGCCTCTGGCGCAGTTAATGAAATACGCAGAGGACTTCATCATGGAAAATTCCTTCTTTCCCACGCAGCCGCGGCTGTCCGCGGTCAGCGGCATATGCAGACTGACGAAATCCGCCGTTTTAAATCCTGTCTCCCAGTCCACCATGGACACATATTCCGGAACAGACTTCGGATCCGCATAGGGATCATATGCCTGGATCCTCATATCCAATCCATAATGCGCCTTTTTTGCCACTGCCCGTCCAATCCGTCCGAATCCAACGATTGTCAGAGTTTTTCCAATCAAATCCACGCCCTTATGGCTGTTCTTGAAAAAGAAGTCCCCGTCCCGCATTGCCTGCATCAAAAGCGCGGTCCTTTTTCCTGCGGCAATAATCGCTCCGACAGCGAATTCCGCCACGGAATTCGTTGTGGAATCCGGCGCGTTTGTCACCCAGATCCCCAGCTCATCAGCCGCTTCCAGATCCACATTGTTATACCCGGCTCCGTGCCGCGCCACGATTTTCAGCTTTTTCCCGGCTTCCAAAACCCGTCTGGTTACCGGAGCCGTCCGAAGTAAAATCGCATCGCAGTCAGCTGCGTCCCGAACCAAATCCTCCTCGCCGGAGCCGGTTCCCATCTTTATGATATGTCCGTTTTTTTCCAGCGCCGCTATCCCTTCCGGTGCGATCTCCTGGGGAATCAAAATCTTATATGCCATTTTTCTTTCCTCTTTTCATCCATTTTTACCGTTCAGCTCTGAACAGGCGCCAGCCTTCGCGCATGCATAATCTGAGCGCCGTAAACCACTGCCAGACATGCCAGCCCGATCACATCGGTAACGCTTCCCGGCATCATCATGCACACTGCCCCCGCCAGCGCCAGGATGGTCTTCGGCCACGACAGCTTACCTTTAAAATATCGCTGTACCGCAGTTGCCAGACCGTAGGAGCCTGCCAGCGCCGTGATAATTGCCAGAATAATTTCTGCCGTGCTGCCCTTTCCCAGAAGAGCGGGATTGATACAGAACATAAACGGCATCAAAAATCCAGCCAGACTCAGTCTCCACGCGGTCAGTCCTGTCTTCATGGCGTCCGATTCTGCTATTCCTGCCGCGGTATAGGCCGCCACCGCCACCGGCGGCGTCACATTTGCCATGATTCCAAAATAAAATACAAAGAAATGAGCGGCAATCTTCATGATTCCCAGCTCCTCCAGAGCCGGGACAATCAGCGTAGCCAGAAGCACATAAGCAGCTGAGGTCGGCATTCCCATGCCCAGAATCACGCTGGTCACCATGGTCAGGAACAACAGCAGCATCACATTTCCGCCTGATACTGTAATAAGCAGGGACGACAGCTTGTACCCGATTCCCGTCAGCATCAGTATTCCCACGATAATTCCGGCTGTACCTGTCGTCAGCGCCACGCTTACCATTCCCTTTGAGGATTCTGCAATCAGCTTCAGAACCTCTTTGGGGCTCCGTCTCTTTCCTGGATAAAACAACATAATCAGCACCAGGAAAATAATGGAAAAGAACGCGGATTTCTGTGCGGAATAGCGGACGCCTACCAGCAGCACAATCAAAAGAACCAGCGGAAGCAGCAAAAACCAGCCGTTTTTCAGCTCCGTTTTAAAATCAGGAAGCTCTTCCTTTGGCTGACCGAGCAGTCCATGCTTCAAGGCCTCCAGATCGATCATAACAAACAATGCAATATAAAACAAGATAGCCGGTATAATCGCCGCCATCAGCACATCGGAGTAGGATCCGATGTAATCAGCCATGATAAATGCCGCAGCTCCCATCACCGGGGGCATCAGCTGTCCGCCGCTGGATGCCGCAGTCTCCACCGCTCCCGCAAACTCCGCCTTGAATCCGCTTTTTTTCATCAGCGGAATCGTAAATGCTCCGGTTCCCACAACATTGGCCACTGCGCTGCCTGATATGGTTCCGAACAATCCGCTGGCCACCACCGCCACCTTCGCCGGGCCGCCCCGAAAGCCGCCCAAAAGAGACTGGGTCAGGCGGATAAATACGTCTCCTGCTCCGGAGGCCTCTAAAACGCCTGCAAAAATCACGAAAATAGAAACATAAATTGCAGAAACTCCAAGGGGCGTACCAAAAATACCGTTTGTGCCCTTAAAAAGAAGCTCTGTAATCCGGCTCCAGCTGTAGCCTCTGTGAGCGATTCCCTGGGGCAGCTTTGGCCCCAGCAAAGCATACAGGATGCATAAAATGGCAATTATCGGCATCGCCGCTCCCACAGTTTTCCAGGTGAAGTACAACAGCAGAATCACCAGAACCGTCCCCAGGATCATTTCCGTCATATTCATGGTTCCGCTGGACTTCCACATATCATTGGCAATCGAGTAGGAATAAATTCCTACAACCGCCAGAATCAGCAGGAGTACCGCTTGCAGCGTAATCTTCACTGCCTTATTGTCTGTCTTTATGATATTGTAGCACAGGGGAACCAGCATCATGCTCAGGGTAAGGTGAACAATCCGCTGCTGATACGCCGGCAGCGCTCCAAAGAAGGATGTATAAATATGAAAGACCGCCAGGGCCAGTCCAATGGCCAGAACTGCCGCTTTCTGAATATCAAAGGATTTTTCTTTCTTATCATTCATAGTTTGTCTGCCCTCCCGCGCCGGTTATTGTACGGCGCCGATTTCCTTCAGATATTTCAAGGTTCCAGGATGCATATCCACCAGCCCGTCAAGCCCTCTCGTCGCGTTTTCCACGCTCCATTCATCGCACTGCGGATATGCGGCCACCAGCACGTCATTGTTTTCAAACAGCGCCTTCACGATATTATAGATCTCATCTTCCGAAACATTTTTATGGGCAACCATAACGCTCGCGCTTCCGAAGGTTCTTTCCACCGGATTATCCTGCCCGTTATATACGTTCGCTTCAATCGACGCCGGAATGTAATAGGGACATTCTGCAATGATCTTATCATACTGCTCCTGGCCCAGATCCAGAAGCGAAATCTCTCTGGAAGCCGCCGCTGTCGCAACCGGCGAGGCGGGAAGCGTGCTCATGATAGCCACTGCATCCACATTTCCGTCTGTCAGCGCCTCTGCGCCATCTCCATGCGCAAGATATTCCGGCGTCCAGTCCTTGTTGATCTCGTAACCGTAGGCATCCATCACCGTCTTCATGGCATCTCCGGCCACGCTCCCGGCCGGTCCGACCGCAACCTTCTTTCCCTTCAGATCCTCATAGCTCTTAATTGGCCCGTCCTTCAAAACATATACCTGCAGCGTGGTCATATGGCCGCCCATCACGCCAAGAATATCCTCCTTCGGCACCTGCTTGCCCTCGAAGCTTCCCTCTCCGGCCAAAGCCAGCGCCAGCACATCGGACGCAGTCATCGCCAGCTCTACATTTTCATTCTCTGCCAAAAGAATATTTTCTGAGGAACCTCCGGTTACTTCAATATTCGCGGAAATACCCGGCACATTTTTGTTGATAATGTCAGCCATTGCCGTGCCGATAATGGAAAATGCGCCTCCGGAGCTGGATGTTGCAATAGAAATATACTTTGTGCCCTCTGACTGTGCCTCCGCCTTGCCGCCTGCTTCCGTCTGGCCTCCCGCCGGATTTCCGCCGCATCCGGCCAGCGCTGCCGCCGACACCGCCATCGCCAATACATACCCCATAACTGCCTTCCCTGTTTTCTTCATGCTTCTCCTCCATTTTGTCTTTATATAACTTTAATAACTGTTATAACACTTTAAAGCTTTTTTATTGCCACCGGAATCAGGATTCCATAGTGGCAATAATTGTTACAAGTGAGTCATTGACATGACTGCGCATGACCTTCTCCGCCTGATCCGGATCTCCCTTCGCGATCTCGTCTACCAGGTATCGGTGCCAGTACCTCGGATACTGAGCCCCCGGCGCGTTGCTTGCTATGGCTCTGCAGAGCACATAGAACAGGTTGATCTTCCGCAGGGTTTCCACAAGCAGCTGATTTCCCGTAAACTCTGTCAGCCTGGTATGGAACAGCATGTGTGAATTCCTGCTGTCAATGATGGTTTCCGGCGTATACGGAACCGTATCAAGCTCTGTCGCAAGCTCCGTCAGCACCGCCTGCTGCTCTGCCGTCATCGTCTCTGCCAGGATCCTGGCGGACTGACACTCTACCGCCTCCCGCAGCTGATAGCTCTGGCGGATCTTCTCCAGCGTGGGAATCGTCACAAAGGAACCCCACTGCGGCTTTGACTCCACCAGCTTGTCCTCCTCCAGCTTCTTAAGCGCCTCTATAACAGGAATCACGCTGACCCCCGTCGCCTCCGCCATCTTGCGTCTCGAGAGCTTCATCCCCGGCGGGAACTCTCCGTCCAGTATCTTCTGCGAAATAATTTCATAGGCAATATCCGATGCTGTCTTGAAATTTTCCTCTGTCATATCATTCCTTCTCTCTTTCTATTCAGCATTATATTACTGTTATAACACTTTGTCAACCATTTTCTTTGGGCAAATTCACAAAAGGGACTCCGTTTCCGGAATCCCCTCTGCATCTTTTGCCTAAACAGCTTTCAAAATAATCCTTTTAAATCATCTCTTCATTATTCCGCATAAACCGATACTCCGCAACGGAACGGTCAAAGCCCTTGATGTGATTATACAGCCACTTGGTCACGTTTTCATTGACCTGCTCCACAAATGCCTCGCTGGGGCCTTCCTCGTCCTCCAGCATGGAATAAAGGTCGCGTACCACCTGGCGCAGCTCCTCGTGCTTTTTCTTATGCTCTGCAAGTCCGGGATAGCCGATCTCCTCCTGGAGTTTCTCCTCCGCCGCAAAGTGGAATTCCGTGTAATCCGCCAGATAATCCAGGGTCTCCACGGCCTCCCGCCTGGCCGGCTTCTCGTTCTCACAAAGAAGTAAAAGCTTGTTGATCCGTCCGATCAGTTCCTTGTGCTGTGTATCAATCATCTCGTCTCCCGTAATCAGGGAATCATCAAATACTGCTTCCATGTTCTTTCTCCCTTCATCCGCCTTCCGGCAAAAATTTCTATATGTATCTTACTTCATCAGGTGAGAAAAAACAAGCATTAAATGCTATGAACCTCAGTAAAGTATCATCTGCAGAATAACCAGCTCCACAACGCCGACGCCGGCCATCACCATCGATACGGCTGTCTTGCACTTCAGCTGATCCTTCATCTCCGTCAGTCCGAACATTCCGTTAAACACCCAGAATCCGCTGTCGTTGAAGTATCCGAAGGCAATCGCGCCGATACAGCTGGCCTGGGCCAGAAGAACCGGGCTGATGCCCAGCACCGGGATCAGGGGCGCGGTCAGGGAGGCTGCGGTTGTGATCGCAACCGTTGCCGAGCCAAGGGCGATACGCATCAGCGCGGCGATAATAACCGGAATCAGGATTGCAGGAATCGGCCAGCTTACTACCATATTTCCAAGAACATCGCCGACGCCGCTCACCTTTACCACGTTGCCCAGGGAGCCGCCTGCTCCGGTGATCAGCATGATGATGCCCGTATCCTTGATGCTCTCGTTCATAATGTTGATAATGGTCTTCTGATCCATTTTGGCGCCAAGGCCGTATACAGCCAGAGTTGTTCCGATCGCAAGCGCCACAATCGGGGAACCGAACAGGCTTACTACCTCATAAAGCAGTCCGCTCTCGATGCTGGTCAGGCTGATTCCCGTTTTGCAGAAGATCAGAATCAGCGGCACTACAATCGGAGACAGGGAGTTCCACAGTCCCGGAAGCTCCTTGGCGTTCATGATCTGATCCAGCTGGTCCATGGTCTTAATATACTCTTTTTTGAATTCCTTCCGGTCGTAGGTTCCGTCCGTATGAGGAATCTGATAGATTTTCGTTCCAATCCACTTCGCGTACAGAATTGCGGCGATAAAAATCGGAATAGATAAAGCGGCGCCCGCCAGGATCATCTGTCCCACGTCTACGCCCATCATGCCTGCCGCAGTCAGCGGGCCGGGAGTCGGCGGAACCATGGCGTGGGTACACTGCAGACCGCAGGCCAGGGCCAGAGCCAGACCGATTACAGACTTGCCGGTTACGCGGGAAAGGGCCTTGCACAGCGGGGCAAAAATAACCACCGCGGAGTCGGCAAATACCGGAATCGATACGATCCAGCCGGTAATTCCCAGCGCCCATTCTTCCTTGCCCTTGCCTATCAGCTTGATAAACGTATAGGCAAGACGCTCGGCGGCCCCGGTCTTCTCCAGAATCCCTCCCATCATAACGCCAAGGCCAATGATGATACCCGTACTTTTCAGTGTGCTTCCGAATCCGTCCTGAATCGCGTTAATCGCGGCATCCGGCGTCATCTTTCCAACCAGACCGCAGATCAGAGCCGCCAGAAGCAGTGCGATAAAGGTGTGAGTCTTGGTCTTCATCACCAGAATAATCATCACTGCAATTCCCAGGAACAGTCCCAAAAGCATTTGCATTTCGTTTGACATAGCTCAATCCCCTTTGTATAAATTTGTTGTTCAGGACGGAGCATCATCCTGCCCGGCAAAGCCGGACAAGACGCATCGGAGGTCCTTATTTTCCCGCCGTCCTGAATAGTTATGATTAAATTATACTAACAGGGAAATCAGAAGTGAAACGCAGTTTTTTTCTATGCTTCTTAATTCTTTTAATTGTTAAATTTTCGCTAAAAGTCCCGTAGTTTCTGTACTTTCGAGAAAAATACTGCTACAATATTTCTACGAAGAGACTTCTTTCCAAACCACGCCTGGAGATCGTATATGGATACAAAACAGATCGAATATATCCTGAAAATTGCAGAAGAAAACAACATAACGAAGGCTTCAGAAAAGCTTTACATCACTCAGTCTGCCTTAAACCAGCAGCTTTTAAAGCTGGAGAGGGAGCTGGGCACTCCCCTGTTTCACCGCTCACGCAACCACTGCCGCCTGACGGAGGCTGGTCAGATCTACGTGGACGGCGCCAGAGAGATCCTGAAGATCAAGAACTCCACCTACAACCGGCTCTATGACGTTTCCCATGCCGGAAAGGGCGTTTTGACCATCGGCCTGACGCCGGGCCGGGGACTCCGTATATTCACCGCCATCTATCCGGAGCTGCACCGGTGCATGCCGAATTTATCGGTCCGCCCTGTGGAAATGCGGGTCCGGGATCAGCAGAAGGCGCTTGCCCGGGGAGAAATTGACCTTGGCTTTATGACCTTATGCAGCCAGGACCGCACCGGTGATGAATATGTGGTTTTAGGCAGTGAGGAAATGGTCGTCATCGTGCCGTCAGGTCATCCGCTGGCCCAGAAGGCTGCCCCGCCGGGTATGCCGCTGACTGTCCTGGATATTCAGGAGCTCCGCTATGAGCCCTTTGTTCTGATAGAAAACCACTCCACCTTCCGCACGGTCTGCGACACCGCCTTCGCCCAGCTCGGCTTCACTCCCGACGTGCTTTTCGAGACCAACAACACGGCAAGCATTGTCGCCATGGTGGAGTCCACCTTCTGCTGCGGCACGATTCCCTGGTACTATGTCCGCACCCCATCTCCCAGGCTGGCCTGCTTCCGGCTTCCGAACCATCCCTCCTGGGATATCACCGTCAGCTACTCAAAGTCCAGCTACCTCAGCCTAGGCGCCAAAACCTTTATCAATCTTGCAAAGCTCTGGTGGGATAAGATATGATCTTATCCCATCTCATCTATCCTCACCAGATCGCCGTTTTCACGGAACCGCATCTCAAACGGCTCCCCCACGATTTCAAGCTCAGGATACTCCGGGATTTCTCCCCACAGCGCCTCTGAAACGAAAATCCGCCCGATATCCAGCGTATTCTTCATCCAGATCAGCTTCGGATTGTCATAATCGATTCCCATGCATCCGTTGATCGCTGTCTGAACCGCCACCTTATCGTTATCCACAACCATCGGCATTTTCGCTGAATTGTAGATCCGGGAGGTAATCAGATTCGGATACGTGTTCATAAAATCAATGGCGTCTCTGTACTTTTCCGGCACCACGTCAATCAGCCCCATTCCGCAGGCATTTCCATGGGTTTCTTCGGTCAGGCGGAGGGCGCAGATCATCTGCTGGTGCGGATCCTTCGGGATCCCGTCGTGAGTGTACCGTGAAATAATCATCGTATCCAGTCCGGCTCCGCTGATATTCTTTCCGGTTTCCTCCACCAAGAGCACGTCGTACCGGGGGATCGCGATTCTGGGGAAATTCTCATAGGCCTTTTTCAGCAGCGGCTCCTCCCGGCTGCGGATTTCCTCCGCTTTTATCACATGGATTTCCGCCGTCTCATCGTAGGCATTTTCAATCAGTCCGATTCCAAAAAGCACATGGGTGTGATCCAGAATGTACTGACCGATTTTCTGGATGTTTTCTGACATATGAACCATCCCGAGACTGTGGCAGAGGGCCGCCCCCTTCTGCTTTCCAAGGCCGATAACCGCCATTTTCATAAGCCCGCTCTCAATCGGCCCCTGGAAGGAGGGATGAGGCTTAATCCGGTTGATCAGTATGATTCCGTCCGCTTCCAGCGCCAGCTTGTCCACATAAACCGGCAGGCGCTCTTCCCCCGCATGGCCGATGCATACCGTTTCCATGGAGGACTGTACCGGACAGCCGCAGGACTCCTCCGTGATTCCCAGGGAGGCCAGGATCTCCTCCTGTCCTTCAGCCGTGGCGCCGCCGTGGCTGCCCATTGCCGGGATGATAAATGGAATACCGCCCTGTTCCCGGACAAAGCGGACGGTTCCGCGGGTTACCTCCACAATATGGTCAATGCCCCTGCTGCCCGCCGTGATGGCCACTCGGTCTCCCGGATGAATTCGGCTTCCCACTCCGGCCGCCTTAAGCTGTCTGTTCAGCTCCTCCTCTGCCTGCCCAACCTGCGGCCTTGGAAATTTTTGCCTCACCTCAATCATTCTCGGTATCCGGATGAAGGATACCAGCTCTGCCAGCTTGCTCATATTCTGTCTCCTTTTTTAAGTCTGCTCCTGATGCTTTATCTGCCCCGGCTTCCTTTCCTCAGCCCCTTTACCATGCGTGAAGATCAGCCAGCGCCCCCTCCTCATCGAATTCCAGCTCCTTAGGCTCGGATTCTACGATAAGTCCCGGAATATTTCCGGCCTCCTCATAATATGCCTCAGAAAGCATGATGTGCTCTACATTCAGGCTGTTGGCGATCCGGACAATCCGGATACGGTCCTTGTCCACGCCTGTACAGGTTCGTATGCACACCTGAATTGCCTCTTTGTCATTTCTCATGATCATCGGGATCCGCGCATTCTCCACCACCGTAGACGTGATCAGATTCGGATAGGTCAGCTCCAGATCCAGC
>JAUNGW010000082.1:0-1390 GCA_030524245.1 Eubacteriales bacterium | reverse complement strand
CAGACAGCCAAAAGACTCCGCAGTATGCGCAGAGCCTTTTGGCCGCCGGAACAAAGGATTGATTACTTCGCCAGTCTGTCCGCAATATCCTTGATAGTATTATAGGTTTCTTCCTCAACTACAGCCGTATCCGCCGGGCTTAAGTAGTTCGGCATCATCTGAAGATCCGCAAGCGCCTGCTTTCCTTCCTCGCTGTCCAGAATTTCCTTTACCAGGTTATCATACCAGTCGATGATCTCGTCCGGGGTCTCCGCCGGGAAGTAGAAGGAGAATTCCTGGTTCGGATAGCTGAAATCAACGCCCTGCTCCTTTAAGGTCGGGATATCGGCGATCAGATCATATCTCTCGTCGGTAGGAGCTCCGATACAGGTAAACTGTCCTGCCTCGATGTAGTCCTTGCAGTTTACGTACGGGCCAGGCATCAGATCGATCTGTCCGGACAGCATGGCCGCGATCTTGTCAGAGGTGGAGCCTGCGTCCACCAGGTCAAGCTCGATCCCTGCCGCCTCCTGGAAGCCAAGAAGCTCATAATATGTATATGCGCCAACCTCCGTACATGCCTTCAGCTTGCCGGGAGCCGCCTTTGCCGCCGCGATAAATGCATCTAAATCCTCATATTTGTCAGAGAACACATAGAGCTGCTGAGCCGGCTCCAGCGCGAAGCTGGGTCCAATCTTAAATGCCGTGTAGTTATAATCCGTAACGCCTGCCACATTTGCCACGTTTACCAGCGCATGGCCGTACAGTGTGGTCATGCCGTCCGGAGCCGCGCTGAGCACCTGATTCGCCGCCACAGAGCCTGCCGCGCCGTTGGTATTTACCACGATAAAGTCAACGCCTGTCTTCTCCTTTGCGTACTGTGCAAACACTCTGGCGGAAAGATCCGTGTCTCCGCCTGCTCCTGCCGGAACGATGATCGAAACCGTGCCCTCCGGCTTCCATCCCGTCCCGGATGCAGAACCGCCTGCCTCAGACGCAGCCGCACTATCGCCGGACGCTGCTGCAGTGGCAGCCGCAGAATCTGCGGAACCGCCGCATGCAGTCATACTCAAAACCATTGCTCCTGCCATAACCGTTGCCAACATTCTTTTTTTCATAGTTCCTCTCCTTTTTATCTGGTGCGTAGCCGCCCCGTTTTTACCTGTATATCACCCGATCTGCACAGATGGGAGCATACCAATTTATATATTATATTACTTGCCCGCGTTTACCTTTGCCCTGTAAGCCTTCAGCTCCTTAACCACAGACCAGATCAGAATCGCTATGGCCACAAAGAAGAAGACGTCGAAAATCGGTCTTGCAAAAAACGCGCTGAAGGATTTGTACTGCATGATACCCCGTCTTAAATAGGTCTCCATCATCTCGCCGATCAGGAAGCAAAGCACAAACG
>JAUNGW010000081.1 GCA_030524245.1 Eubacteriales bacterium | reverse complement strand
TAATGGCTCAGAGACGGCTGGGTAATATAAAGGGCAGCGGCAGCTTTTGTCATATTCTGAAGCTCCGCAACCTTAAGCACATACTGATATTGTCTGAAATCCATGGTCGTCTCCCTTCCTTCTATCCGGCAAAGGGTGCTGGCAGTATCATGCCGGCACCCTGAAATCTCGTCACTGCCTGTAGTAATTGATCAGGCATCCTGACAGCAATATTTTCTTTTCATCCTCCGTCAGCGCATCCAGCGTACAGGAGATATGTCTCTTCACGGAGCCGTTCTTTTCGTCCAGCACCTCCACGTCCACAGCCCCGGTCTCTCCGGCGACTGCGTCCCGCACGTCCGGAATCAGCAGGTATTCGCCTGTCGGCTCGTTCAGCGCTTCGGACGTCCGAAGGGGAAGGATTCCCCAGTTGATCAGGTTAGAACGGTAGCGCTTGGTGGCGTACTCATTTGCCAGGTTCGCAAAGCCTCCCAGCACCTTCTGGCAGCTGGCTGCCTGCTCCCGCGAGGAGCCGTCGCCGATCTGGTCGCTGACCATCACGCTTCCAAGGGTAATATCCTGAGCGCTGCAGCCAAGCCGTTTTTCCAGAGCCGCAAGGAGTCCGTTCAGCTGCGGATCCTCTGTGTGCTCCTGATTTCCGGCATTTTCCCGGCGCTCCGTTTCCAGTCTGCGCACAGCCTTTGCTCTCCCCACGTAATCCTTGTCCCGGCTGATCATCGTATATTCTGAAATCTTTTCCGGGTTGGACCGGAAGGAGGACGCCTCGCCTGAGGGCACCAGCTCATCAGTGGTCACAGAGCCCTTGTAGGAGCCCGCCACCTTAAGCAGCAGATGCTTCTTCGGCGCATACATCACCGGCCAGTCCGCGATATTCGGACCCATGGTCAGGCTGACGCTCTCATCGCCCTTTTCATAATTATCAAATACCTGGTTTCTGTAAATCTCCGGGTCGAAATGGTACGCGATATCCCGGTATTCCACGTCCAGCTCTGTGGCCGCCGTCAGTCTTCCGCCGTTTCTCACCGTCGCCGCGATGGAACGGGCGTCCATCAGACAGGCCGCCGCCATCTGCCCCTGTCCCGGCTTAGAGCCTTCCCGGTTGGGGTAGTTTCTTGTCACATGGCGGATGCTGAGCTGGTTGTTGGCCGGAACGTCTGTCACGCCAAAGCACGGCCCGCAGATGGCCGGACGCAGGGTCGCGCCGCAGACCGCCAGCTCTCCCGCGATTCCCTTTGCCATCAGATCCGCCATTACCGGCAGGCTGGCCGGATTAATGCCGAGATTCAGTCCGTTTCCAGGAATCGCGCAGCCCTTTAAAATGTCCGCCATGGCCACAATGTTCTCGAAAAGGCCGCCGCTGCAGCCGCTGACCAGCGCCTGGTCCACATAAAGCTCTCCGTCCCGCATATGAGACATAATGGAGAATTCTCCGCCCTTTTCACCCTTGATCTTCCTGCCCTCGGCCTCGACCTCCGCCAGAAGCTCCGGCATCCGCTCCTTAAATTCCCGGATCGGCATGGCGTTGCTGGGGTGGAAGGGCAGAGCGATCATACACTCCACCCGAGACAGATCAATCTCAATCAGCCCGTCATAATAAGCGCCCTCAGCGGGGGCCATGGGATGATACTGATCCTGCCGCCCGTGCTCTGCCAGATAGCTCTCCGTCTTCTCATCGGTGCACCAGACGCTTGAAAGCGCCGCGCTCTCCGTAGTCATCACATCGATTCCCATCCGGTATTCCATACTGAGATTTTCAATGCCGGGGCCGACAAACTCCAGCACCTTGTTTTTGTTAAAATTGTTCTTAAAGGTCGCCGCCACCAGAGCAAGGGCCACGTCCTGAGGACCTACTCCGGGCCTGGGAGCGCCGGTCAGCTTCACCGCCAGCACCGGCGGAAAAGCCACATCATAGGTACGTCCCAGAAGCTGCTTTGCGACCTCGCCTCCGCCCTCGCCGATCCCCATGGTACCGAGAGCGCCGTAACGGCTGTGGCTGTCAGAGCCGAGAATCATCTTCCCGCAGCCGGCCATCATTTCCCGCATGTACTGGTGGAGCACCGCCCGGTAAGGGGGAACGAAGATTCCGCCGTACTTTTTTGCGTTTCCAAGACCAAATACGTGATCGTCCTCATTGATGGTGCCGCCCACCGCGCAGAGGGTATGGTGGCAGTTGGACAGCACATAGGGCACCGGGAATTTTTTGATTCCGCTGGCTCTGGCCGTCTGCAGAATATTCACATAATTGTTGTCCGGAGACACCAGCGCGTCAAATTTCAGCTGCAGGTGCTCCATGTCTCCGCTGTGATTATGGGCTTCCATGATACCGTAGGCCATGGTGCGGGTTTTTCCCTCTTTTGCGGTCAGACCGCCCTCCAGGGGGCGGTCTGAAAATTCCCAGTCTTTACTTAAAAACACACCGTGATTTGTCAGTTTTACCATTGTTATTCTCCATTCAGGCCAGGCGTCCGCATTATCTGCGCACGTACAGAGTGCCGTCCATAATTCTTCTTGCCGTTCTCTGCACGCCGACGCTGGGCAGAGTCAGCTCTCCGTCCTTCTCCACAAGCTCCGGAACCATGGTCATAATTCCGCTGGGATGGCCGATGCGCACGTTCACCACCTGATCCATGGGGCGCAGCACCTTCTCCACCACAGAACCCTTCATCGCCGCCGCAACGCTGATGGCGCTGGCAGAGGTCAGCGGGCAGGCCTTATGGCACTTGAACACAGAAATTACCCGGGCGCAGATATCCATATCCGCCTCATTTACCTGCTGTCCCGCAATGTCCACATAGGACTTGGGAACCGTCACAAATCCAACCTTCGGCACTGCCGGGCTGTTGTCCGTAGCATCCTGGAGGTCCTTTGCGAATCCCATTTTGCAGCAGGCGGTTCCGCGGATTTTCTCCAGCAGATCGCAGATTTCCTTATTGCTGTTGATCTCCTCCGGAAGCTCGGTTCCGGTCATGCCGATGTCCTCCGCCTTTACCAGAACCATGGGATTGGACACGTCGAGAATGGTCGCCTCCAGCTTCCCAAAGCCAGGAATATCAAGAACGTCCAGGCAGCTTCCGGTGGGCAGCAGCTTTCCTGTCTTTGCTCCGGCAGGATTTAAAAACTTTACGTTCAGCTCCGCAGCCGTTCCGTCCACTCCGGCAATGGCGCAGTCTCCGTCCTGGGCGAAGGTTTTTGTCTCCGGGTCGATGGGAACAGTCACGTCAATATATTTGTCTGTATTGCGGTTTAACATATGTACCGTGGTGACAGGCTCCGCAATATTAACCATGCCTTCCTCCACCGCGTAGGGGCCCACAGCCGCCGTCATATTTCCGCAGTTGGACTTATAATCCACCTGGCTCTTGCCGACAATAACCTGTCCCACCAGATACTCCACATCGATCCCCGGCTCCTCGCTCTTCCACACAATGACAATCTTGTTGTTGGAAGACACGGTTCCCCCCATGCCGTCGATCTGCTTCGGATCCGGATCACCCATAGCCTGTAAAAAAATGCTGTCCCACTCTGCTCTGTCCGCCGGAAGATCCTCCTTATGGAACATACACCCCTTGCTGGTGCCGCCTCTCATAAATACCGTTTTAAATTTTCTCATGGCCTTCTCCCTCCGTTTTCTTTATTTTTTCAGACTGTCGATGGTCTCCAGCAGGTAGTCGGTAAACTCCGCCGCGGAAGCGCCGTCCACGTCAGTGGTGATGACTTTCTTTCTCTCAGTAATAGTGCAGATATCCAGGGCCTCGTCCAGAATTGCCTTTCTGTCTCCGTAGCCGATATGAGCCATCAGCATGCCTGCCGCGCGGATCAGAGAACAGGGATCCGCGTAGTCGCCGCGGCCGTGATCAATCAAAAACGGAGCCGTTCCGTGAATCGCCTCAAACATGGCGTACTTATTTCCCAGATTGGAGGAGGAAGCCGTTCCCAGTCCGCCCTGATGCTCTGCCGCCACATCCGTCACAATATCGCCGTACAGGTTCGGCAGCACAATGACCTCGATGCCCTTATTAAACTCCGGATCCAGCATCTTTGCGCACATAGCGTCCACCAGCCGCTCCTGAATCTCGATCTCCGGATACTCCTCGCCTACTCTGCGGACAGCCTTGATAAAGTTTCCGTCAGCCAGCTTTACAATATTTGCCTTGGTAACGATGGTTACGTTCTTCTTGCCGTTCTTTCTCGCATACTCGAAGGCCGCGCGGGCGATCCGCTCGCTTCCCTGCTTTGTCTGCACCTTGAAGTCAACGGCCAGATCCTCGTTCACCTGGATGCCCTTGTTGCCCCAGATGTACTCGCCCTCGATATTCTCTCTGAAGAACGTCCAGTCAATGTTCTTATCCGGAATACGGATCGGACGGACAGCGGCGAACAGCTCCAGTCCGCGGCGCAGCAGGCTGTTGGCGGAAACCAGGTTCGGCCAGGGCTCTCCGGCTCTGGGAGTAACCATCGGTCCCTTGATCAGCACGTTGCACTTTTTGATTTCCTCAAACACATCGTCCGGCAGGCTCTGCAGCTTGGCGGCGCGGTTTTCAATGGTCATGCCCTCAATATGGCGGATCTCCACATGTCCGTCCGCAATCTCCGGAGCCAGCAGATCGTTCAGCACCCGCAGCGCCTGTTTCATGATAATCGGCCCAATGCCGTCTCCCGGCAGCACACCGATGACAATTTTATCAATTTTAGAATAATCCGTAACCTCCGTATCCGCTTTCATCCGCTCAATACGGGCAAACTCGGACTGAATCAGCTCTCCAAACTTCTCCTGTGCAACCTTAATCTCTTCCATGACGGTTCTCCTTTTCAAAATTTAAATTAATTGCTGTCCATTTACTTTACAACGCCCATTTCCCTTAACTGGTTCTGCAGATACCGCAGCTGTCCGCCGGCGATGATTACCTCCAGCTCACTGTCGGAAAGCTCCAGCTTCGCCTTAAAGGAAATGCCCTTTGTCTTATCCAGAATCTCCACATCTCTGGTCTTCATCTGGTCGATCAGGCCGTTCACCTCCAGATCATCGCCCTGATCTATCTTGTCGTAATCCGCCGGGTCTGCGAATACCATCGGAATAATACCGTGGTTTAACAGATTTCCCTTGTGGATACGTGCAATACTCTTTGCCACAACCATCTTGACGCCCAGGTACATGGGGTTGATGGCCGCGTGCTCTCTGGAGGAGCCCTGTCCGTAGTTCTCTCCTCCGATGATAATGCTCTTTCCAAGTGCCTTCGCTCTGGCCGCAAACTCCGGATCGTACCGGTTATAGCAGTACTGGCTCATCAGCGGGATATTGGAGCGCATGCTGGAAAACTCCGCGCTGGCAGGCGTAATATCGTCAGTGGTAATGTTGTCCACCGTCTTTAAGCTGACCTTTGCCTCCAGGTGCTGCTCAGGCGCATCCGGCACCGGAAGGGGCTGGATGTTCGGCCCGCGGACGATCTCCACTTCGGCCGCCTCCTCTGCAGGCAGGGGCTTGATAATCATCGCGTCATCCACAGAGAACAGCTCCGGCTCTTTCACTTCAGCAAGCTTTGCAAGGTCCTCTCCCATAATCTCTTCAGCGCTTGTAAAGGTTCCCACAATCGCTGTCGCCGCCGCGCTCTCCGGGCTTACCAGATAAATCTCTGCCGTAGGATTGCCTGCGCGTCCTTTAAAGTTCCGGTTGCTGGTGCGGACAGCCACGCCCTTCGTGGCCGGCGACTGGCCGATGGCGCAGCAGGGGCCGCAGGCCAGCTCCAGCAGACGAACGCCCGCATCCATCAGCATATCGATGTATCCGTCATGCATCAGCTGCTTGTAGATCTGCTTGGAAGAAATAGCGCAGGTACAGCTCACGTCTTCATTTACATGATGTCCCTTAAACACAAGGGCCGCCTTTGCAATATCGGAATAGCTGGAATTCGTGCAGCTTCCGATAAATACCTGCTGAACCTTTTTCTTCTCCACATCCTTTAACGGAATCACGTTGTCCGGCTGATGGGGACATGCGCACAGCGGCTCCAGCGCAGACAAATCAAGCTCAATCACGTCATCATACTCACAGCCCTCATCCGGCTGAATCTCTATATAATCTTCTTCCCTCTTCTGGGATCTTAAGAACTCCCGCACTCTCTCATCCGCCGGGAAAATAGAGGTGGTAGCTCCCATCTCCGCTCCCATGTTGGTGATGGTCACCCGGTCTGCAACGGTCAGGGTGGCAGCGCCCGGTCCCACATACTCAAACACCTTTCCAAGACCGCCCTTGATGCCTACGCGCCGCAGCATCTCCAGGATAACCTCCTTTGCGTTGCAGCCCGGCTTCAGCTGCCCGGTTAAGTTCACTTTGATAACCTGGGGCATTTTCAGACGCATGGGAACTCCCGTCATAGCCGTAGCCACATCCATGCCGCCTACGCCGATACACAGCATGCCAATGGCGCCGCCGTGAGGCGTATGGCTGTCGCCGCCCATGGACAGCTTGCCCGGCTTGCCGAATCTGGCCACCTGCACCGCATGGCAGATGCCGTTGCCCGGTCTGGATACGTACACGCCGAATTTCTTCGCCACCGACTGCAGGTAAATGTGATCATCCGGAGTCTTGTTGTCCAGATACAGCAAGTTGTGATCCAGATAGCTTACGCTGGTCTCCACCTGGGTCCGGTCGATGCCGATGGCTTCAAAAGCCAGATAGGTCATAACCGCGTTGATGTCGTGGGTCAGCGTCTGGTCAACCCGCAGGAAAATCTCCTCTCCCGGAACCATTTCCGCCGGCTTCGCAAGATGCGTGGATAAAATCTTTCTCGTGATATTCAGTGCCATTTCGTATATACTCCTTTGCTCTTGATTTACTTTTAACGGTTCAGGGCGGCGGGGAAATACGCCGTCCCCAACTGTTACGATTTCCGTTTCAATCTGGTGATAACCTTTCCTGTGCGCCGCATCTCCTCCATCACCTGCTCCTGAAGAGCCCGCTTCTCCAGCGCCCGCTCCATCACAAGCTCCGCTTCCTCCGGCTTCAAAACACAGATTCCATTTAAATCTCCTACGATAATATCTCCCGGCTCCACACTGACTCCGCCGCAGCTGACCGGCACGTTGATGGCTCCCACGCCGCTTTTCGCCGCTGTCCCGCAGGTCAGTCCCTTGGCAAAAATGGAAAAGCCTGCCTTCTCGCAGTCCGCGTGATCCCGGTAAGCCCCGTCAATCACCACGCCCTCCGCCTTCAGCATGGCCGCGCAGGCGCTTCTGTGATCCCCCCAGTAGGAACAGTCGCAGTTTCCCTTTCCGGCGATCACCAGTACGTCCCCTTCCCGCAGCTCCAGAATGGCGTCAGCGATAATACCGCCCTCTCCGCTGGGCACGTCCACGGTCACTGCCGTTCCAACGATCTTCCTCGTCCCCACCATGGGCTTGATCCGATAGTCCATAGAGTGGTAAAGCCCCGCTCCGTCGCACAGCTCCGGAGTGGTAAACCCCCGCAGGCAGTCCAGCGTCTGCTTCGACACCCGCGCATTTTGTTGATTTTTTATCAATTCACTCATGCAAATGCCCCTTTCTGTCTGTCATTATATACGAAAAGCGGGCATGTGTAAAATGTATGGTTTTATATGTTTGTTATATGTTTTTGTCTATGAGTGTGCTGTCTTGGCGGAGTTTCCTCCAATATTGCTTTTTATTGACTGGAATTTTCACTTGCGATTTGTAATATTTTGGAGTATTCTAAATAAAACCAGAATATCATAGGACCTTTTGATTTTCTGTCCAAACATGTTGCAAACAGGAGGGCTTGTCTCATGCAGGAGATAAAAAAAAACATCAATACATCTGCTTCCCTTAATAGCAAAATAACACAAAAGGTTTTCATTCAAACTTTTAGAAAAGTGCCTATCTTTCAATTCATCGATATCCTGGCCAGCCTTCTCATTTTATGCATTAGCTATACCATCATTGAATCCTGGCATTATACAAATATACTTTCATATCGTTCTATTTTGGGATTAATATTATTTACTTTTTTCATTTTTGTTTTTTTACCGCGTTTCAGTTTTTTTGTAAACAAAAAAAGAGCACTGAAACTCTATGGGAAGGAACATGTTTTGGTTATTACAAAAAACGGGTGGCAAATAAATCAACGCTTTATATCTTGGAAAAACAAAAAAATAGTAAAATATGACTTCGGCATTGCGGTTCTTAATTTTAACAATGTATTGTTACTATTGCAAAAAGATTCATTTACTGACGAAGAATACCAACTGCTGGAAACCTGGATTCAGAACTAGCAACATTTATCAAAAAAATCGGAGCCAAACCTGTGTGATCGGCCCCGATTTTTTCATCTAAAAAACAATTTCATCCCTGTTTCGTTACAGCGCCAGAATCTCCTTCCAGATCGAATCGTCCACGAAAATTCCATGTTCGTCATGATCCTTCCGGAGTCTGGCAAAATCCTCTCCTGGCGCGAAGACCCCGGCGGAGTGCCCGTCCAGCGCCGCGCTTTTTATATGCGTAATGGCTTTGCGTATCACCTCGTCCCGG
The DNA here is from genome assembly GCA_030524245.1 of Eubacteriales bacterium. GTDB lineage: Bacteria > Bacillota > Clostridia > Lachnospirales > Lachnospiraceae > Brotaphodocola. Next base: position 3,735 of record JAUNGW010000081.1, on the reverse strand, counting down.
CGCTCCTTTCCGGATATTTTGTCCGGGTCAATCAAAATCATGATCTGGGATGCGCCGCCGCAGCTTCCCTTCCCCACATGATCGATGTCCGCCGCTCCGATTCCGTCTGAAAGAAGGGCTCCCAGAACGTCCAGCATAAACGCAAAGCTGGAGCCTTTCCAGTATCCCATCGGCAGGATCCTCCGGCTGGCTTCAATCGCTCCCGGATCATCGGTAAGATTTCCATCCTTATCAAAGCCTCCCGGAAACGGCAGCTTCTTCCCGGCCAGTCTGGTCATGGCCAGTTTGCCATAGGCGTACTGGGAAATCGCCATATCCAGCAGAAGCGGATCCGCGCCTTCCGGGCCGGGAACTGCCATTACAAACGGGTTATTTCCCAGACGGCATTCCTTTGCTCCCCAGGGAGGCATCACCGACTCTGTGTTTGTCCACATGATGGATATGTAGCCCTTCTTCGCGGCATAAAGTCCATAGCTTCCGCCGCGCATCCAGTGGGTGGTGTTTTTCAGGCCCACCATGCCGATGCCATACCGATCCGCCAGCTTCATGGCTTCTTCCACGCAGTACAGGGCATTGGTAATGCCCGGCCCCATATGGCCGTCATAGATCCGGACAGCTCCGGCGTCTTTTTCCAGCGTCGGATCCGCGTCCGGATTGACCCATCCCTTTTTCAGATAATCCGCAAATCTCGCCACCCGGCCCGTTCCGTGAGAGTAAATACCGTCGTAGGTGGATTCCGTATGCATTCTGGCGCATGCCTCGGCTTTTTCCTCGCTCATGCCGTATTTCATAAAAACGCGTTTTATTTCATTTTTTATTTCATCAAAATCAAGTCTCATTGACTGTCTACCATCCTTTTCTGATGTATCCTAAGCTGTTTTTAATTTTTTAATCTCGCCATATGCGGTATACGCAACTGCCGCAGCTGTTAAAATCAGGAATACCGCCGCAATCGGAGACTGAATAATCGGCAGGAAGCTTCCATCGGTTTTCATCAAAGAACGCCTTAAATAGGTTTCCAGAGACGGCGCCAGAATAAAGCCAACCACCAGCGGCGCCAATGGATATCTGTGCTTCTTCAGCATATATCCGAGCAGTCCGAATAACACCATAATGAAAATATCCAGCGTGTTGTTGTTTGCGCAATAGGAGCCCACAAAGCAGCAGACAATCACGATCGGCAGCAGCAGATTAGAGGGAATCGACAGCATTTTTGTGAAGGCCGGCAAACCAAAATATTCAATAATGAAAAAGGCAATGTTGGCCACAATAAAAGCTGCCAGAATCGCATATACCAGCGCTCCGCTGGTCTTAAACAGCAGCGGCCCCGGCGTCACATCATGCATCTGGAATCCCGCCATAATCATAGAGGTTGCATTGTCCCCGGGGATGCCCAGGGTCAGAAGAATGATTACCGCTCCGCCCACTGTGGCATTATTTGCAGTTTCCGACGCAATAATGCCATCCACGATGCCTGTGCCGAATTTTTCCGGATATTTCGATGTCTTTTTGGCGTAGGAATATGCCATCAGATTGCTTATATTCCCGCCCAGACCGGGCAAAATACCAATTACCAGGCCGATGACCGCACATGGAATGGCTGTTCTTAAATGAAACAAAAACTCCCCGGGCGAAATACCGAAGCCGCGGTATTTCTTCTGCTTTACGTCGGAAATGGACTCGACCTTTGAGGTTTTCGCCTTGTCCCTTGCACTGATCATGATCTGAGATACTGCAAAAAGCCCGATCAGAACCGGCACAAGATTAAACCCGTTGGCCAGCTTGCTGATCCCAAAGGTATAACGATAGTAGGAGCTTAAGCTGTCCGTGCCCACAAAGCCCAGGGCAATGCCCAGAAGGCAGGCCAGAAGTCCCTTTACCATGCTCCCCTCTGACAGCGCGGAAACCGTGGTCAGCGCAAACAGAATAATCGCGAAATAATCATAAGGACTGAATTTTAACGCAACCTGCGCAATATACGGTCCGATGAACGACAGCACCAGCGCGCCGAAGATTCCGCCCACAAAGGAAAACAGCACCGCCGCGCCGAGCGCTCTTTTCGCTTCGCCCTTTTTCGCCATGGGATAGCCGTCAAAGCAGGTCGCTATGGAAGACGGCGTGCCGGGGATGCCCAGCAGGACAGCAGAAATCAGTCCGCCGGAGCACCCTCCCACATAAATCGCCATTAAAAATGAAATCCCATTGACCGGTTCCATTCCAAAAGTGAACGGCAGCATGATGGCCAGAGCGGTAAACGCAGACAAGCCAGGCAGAGCGCCGATTACCAGCCCTCCAAACACGCCTCCTACAATCAGAGCCAGGGTCGCCGGATTGCAGATTGCCTGAAGACCATGTAATAATTCCATAAGAATCCGTCTCCTCTCTTAAAATATTTTCCCGGCCGGAAGCGCAATACTGAACAGCTCCCAGAAGATTCCATTAATGATAATCGGAGTTAAGACTGATACCGCAATCATGATTATCATTTTACGTTTATCAGAAAAATCCTCCTTCGACATCAGCACCCCGCTCTGAAACAGCAGATACAGGATCGAGGTAACAGTAAAGCCGATATAAAGCACCAGAATATAGTAAACAAACAGGGCCGCGACCGTAAGAAACAACGGTTTGTTCAGCGTCCATTTTTCTTTGTCCTCATTCCGATCCGCTTTTTTAAGCGCGGAACAGGCGCCGAGAATCTGAACCCCAGACAGAACAATAATCAAAACGGCGACTGCTCTCGGGAAAAAGCGGGATCCCAGGATATCCGATGTCGTAGCCGGAATCCACCAGGATCCGGCAAAAACAAAAATGCCAAATGCCAGAAACACCGCTCCTGACCATAAATTGCTTTTGATCTCTTTCACACAATCACTCCTTCATTTCTCCTACTGATTCGTTAAAAATTCTTCCTCATAGGGCTTCATTCCATTCTCGTACATCTGATTCGCAAAGGCCTGTGCTTCTTCCCCAGCCATAAAATCAACGGTTAAATAATATCCTTCCATGCTGGCCACAAACTCCGGATCCTCCGTAACCTTTTCAATCGCGTCCGCCAGAGCGTCTACGATCTCATCCGGCGTATCCGGGTTCGTTCCCACCCAGAAAAATTTGCTGAAATCAACATTCGGCAGTCCAAAATCAGAAGCCAGCGGCACATCCGGCAGCAGCTCGTTTTTCTCGCTGCCCAGCAGCACGACAGGAATGAATTCTCCGGTCGTAAAATAATCGGCCGCCAGCGCATAAGAGATATTAATCACGTCTGTCTGCTCGCCCAAAAGCGCCGTCATTTTCGCCGCGTTATTTCCTACGTCGATAAACTTAAAGCCCGCATTCCACTCCTTATTCATGGCGATTCCGCAGATCTGATTGGACGCGCCGATCTTCCCGCCATACTCAATGGTATTCGGAGCCGCCTGGGAGGCCTTCAGCAAATCCTCCAACGTATTCCACCCGGAATTTTTATTCACCGCCAAAACTGTAGTGTTATCAATCAGGGGAATTGCGACTGTCTTAAAGCTGTCAATATTGATCTTTGAGCTGCCCTGCATATAGGGAACAAAAAGATCGGTTCCGTTTACTACCAGCGTGGTTCCGTCCGGCTTCGCGTCCAGACATTCCTGCATTCCCATAACCGTCGCCCCGCCGTCTACGTTCTTCACAATAACATTGACGCCTAAACTTTCTTCATTCATGGCAACAGGGGACGCAAGCCTGCTACAACCATCTCTGAGG
>JAUNGW010000080.1 GCA_030524245.1 Eubacteriales bacterium | reverse complement strand
CAGGAACCGCCGGCTAATCCGGAAAAGCAGGAAAACGAGGCGGCAGACATGCTGCCTGAGTCCCGTTTTTCTGTGCTGGTCCGGGCGGTATGCGCCATGGGAATATGCGGAGAAATCGCGGCGGAGCAGACTGAAAAGCAAGACGCGGGAACAGGAAGCTTTAAGACCTTTCTCATAGATGCCATGAGTCTTCTGACGGATTCGGCTGTAGAAAAGTGGAAGCAGGTTCATATGGAAAAGCCGGATTTTGATCTGCGCGTATACGCGGTAACAGACCGGTTCTGGACAGGGGAAATGACCCTGGAGCAGCAGGTGGAGGAGGCTCTGAAAGCAGGGGTAACCATGATACAGCTGCGGGAGAAGAACATGGAGCCGGAGGCATTTCTGGCAGAGGCGGAGGCTGTAAAAAAACAGACGGATGCCTATGGCGTACCGCTGATTATCAACGATAATGTGCAGGTGGCGCTGGCCTGCCAGGCAGCCGGCGTCCATGTGGGACAGGCGGATGGAGACCCGGAAGAGGTGAGGCGTCTGATTGGGCCGGGAATGATTCTGGGCGTCACGGCAAAAACGGTGGAGCAGGCGAAGCGGGCAGAGGCTGCCGGAGCAGATTATCTTGGCTCCGGAGCTGTTTTCGGATCCTCCACAAAAAAAGACGCGAAGCCCATGTCCATGGAGCTTTTAATGGAAATCACGGGAGCAGTGAAGATTCCTGTGGCAGCCATCGGCGGGATCTGTCAGGAAAATGCGGATCAGCTGTGCGGGACGGGAATTGCCGGAATCGCGGTGGTTTCCGGCATATTCGGCGCGGAGGATATCGGCTCGGCGGTGAAGAGCCTGCGCAGTTCGGCAGAACGGATTCTGCGTGCGGGAAGGCAGCCTTTTACGGAAAGGAATATAAAAAAGAAGGAGAACTGACGGCATGTCTGTGAAGCGAAATACAGTACTTACCATTGCCGGATCGGACTGCAGCGGAGGCGCAGGGATCCAGGCGGATTTAAAAACCATGACGGCCATGGGCCTTTACGGAATGAGCGTGATTACAGCTCTGACGGCTCAGAATACTACCGGAGTTTACGGAATTTACGATGTGGATCCGGCTTTTGCGGCGGCGCAGATGGACTGCGTGTTTCAGGATATTTATCCGGATGCGGTGAAGATCGGCATGGTTTCCAGGCGGGAAATGATCGATGTGATCGGCGGGAAGCTGGAGGAATACGGAGCGGTGCGGATTGTGCTGGATCCGGTGATGGTATCGACCAGCGGCAGCCGGCTGCTGGCGGAGGACGCCATGGACGCGCTGGCGGCCCGGCTGCTTCCTCTGGCAGAGGTGATGACGCCCAATCTGCCGGAGGCGGAGATCCTGTCCGGCATGACCATTGCAGAGGAGCGGCAGATGGAGCAGGCGGCGAAAATCATTGCGGAGAAGTACGGCGGAGCGGTTCTCGTAAAGGGAGGACATCAGGTGGGATCAGCCAACGATGTGCTTTACCGGAACGGAAAGCTTACCTGGTTTCCGGGAAAGCGGATTGAGACAGAGAACACCCACGGCACAGGCTGCACGCTTTCCAGCGCCATTGCCTGCGGCCTGGCAGAGGGGAAAACCGTAGAGGCGAGCGTGCTTGCGGCCAAGGAATATCTGACCGGAGCGCTGGCGTCAGGACTTGATCTGGGAAAGGGAAAAGGGCCTCTTGATCATTGCTTTTCATGCGGAACTGGAGTATACTGACAGATAGAAAGCTGACAGTCATCAGGCAGTGAAGAAAGGAAAAGCCAATGAGTAAAAGAAACGTCGTAGACAGCCTGGGCGATAAGTGCCCGGTGCCGGTTGTAAAGGCAAAAAAGGCGCTGGATCAGGCAGCGCCGGGAGATGTGGTCGAGGTTCATGTGGACAATGAGATTGCGGTTCAGAATCTGATGAAGCTGGCCGGAAGCATGCAGTGCGGATGCAGCCGGACACAGGTGGGAGAGAAGCATTTTGTTGTGGAGATCACAGCCGGAGAGCGGGATGGAGAGCCGGAAGAGGACAGCCCGGAGACGGTTTTCAGCTGCGCTCCGGTTCCGGAGAATACAACGGATCCCGGGTATGTGGTGGTCGTTTCCTCTGACCTCATGGGAACCGGGGAGGAGGCGCTGGGAAAGATTCTGCTGAAGGGATTCCTTTATGCGGTCAGCCAGCTGGACAGCCTTCCGAAGGCCATTGTTTTTTATAACAGGGGCATTATGGTGACTACGGAGGGATCAGAGTCTGTGGAGGATTTAAAGGCCATGGAAGCCCGAGGAGTGGAGATTTATTCCTGCGGAACCTGCCTGGATTATTATGGGCGAAAAGAGCTTCTGAAGGTAGGCCAGGTGACGAATATGTACACGATTGCGGAGCTTATGACAGCTGCCGGAAGGGTGGTAAAGCCGTGATCAGCATCTTTTGCTTTGGCTCTTGACATTTCCCCAAACCTCCGCTATAATCCATCACAAAAGCAATGATATTGCGATCAGGCAGAGAAGGGAACAAGTAGCGCTCTGAAACCCCAGACAGAAAGCGGCCGGCAGATGAGAGGCGCGTGGAGGACAGTGTGTGAATACATCCCGGAGCTTCGCACCGAACACCGGAGGCAGATGCCGGCCAGTAGGCTGCGACGGTTGGAGGCATCCGTTATTGTGCCGGAACACAGCTGCGCAGGCGGCGGTGCTCCATGAGGCAGCCGGTGAGAGCCGTCTGCGAATGAAGGTGGTAACACGAGGATACGAAGGCCTCGTCCTTTTACAAAAGGACGGGGTTTTTTTGTGCGATACGCCCTGAAAGCGGCTGCCGTGCTTGCACGGGCAGCCATTTGCAGGGCAACGGACAGCGAACAGCTTTGCTGTGAGCTGTCCGCGGTATCGCGGCGGATAGGGGAAGAAAATCTTCCCCTATCCGATTCCTGAATAAAATGCATCTGTTCCGAACAGCTGCAATAAAATAAGAAAGAGAGAAGAACATCATGACCTGTTACGACGAACTGGTGGCCCGTGGGCTGATTGCCCAGGTGACCAACGAGGAAGAAATCAAAAAAATGGTAAATGAGGGAAAGGCGACGTTTTACATCGGCTTTGACCCCACTGCCGACAGCCTGCACGTAGGACATTTTATGGCGCTGTGCCTGATGAAGCGGCTGCAGATGGCAGGGAATAAGCCCATCGCCCTGATTGGAGGCGGAACCGGCATGATCGGAGATCCCTCCGGAAGAAGCGATATGCGTCAGATGATGACGCCGGAAATGATTCAGCACAACTGTGACTGCTTCAAGGTGCAGATGAGCAAGTTTATCGATTTTTCCGATGACAGGGCGCTGATGGTCAACAATGCAGACTGGCTTTTAAAGTTAAATTACGTGGAGCTTCTCCGCGAGGTCGGCGCCTGCTTTTCTGTGAACAATATGCTGCGGGCCGAGTGTTATAAGCAGCGTATGGAGAAGGGCTTAAGCTTTCTGGAGTTTAACTACATGATTATGCAGAGCTACGACTTCTATATGCTGTTCCAGAAGTACGGCTGCAACATGCAGTTCGGCGGAGACGACCAGTGGAGCAACATGCTGGGCGGTACGGAGCTGATCCGGCGCAAGCTGGGAAAGGATGCCCATGCCATGACCATCACGCTGCTGCTCAATTCCGAGGGCAAGAAGATGGGCAAAACCCAGTCCGGCGCAGTCTGGCTGGATCCCAACAAGACCTCTCCCTTCGAGTTCTATCAGTACTGGAGAAATGTGGCCGACGCCGACGTGCTGAAGTGCCTGCGGATGCTGACCTTCCTGCCGCTCGAGCAGATCGATGAGATGGACAAATGGGAAGGCAGCCAGCTGAATACGGCAAAGGAGATTCTTGCCTATGAGCTGACGAAGCTGGTTCACAGCGAGGAGGAGGCCGAGAAGGCGCAGACCGCGGCCCGCGCACTCTTCAGCGGCCAGGGCAGCCTGGAAAATATGCCCAGCCATACGCTGAAGGCTGAGGACTTTACAGACGGAGCCATCGATATTCTGGCAGTTCTTCAGAAATCCGGCCTGGCTCCCACCCGCTCTGAGGCGAGAAGAAATGTAGAGCAGGGCGGCGTTTCCGTAAATGGACAGCAGCTGAAGGATATCAAGGCGGTCTTTACGAAGGAGGACTTTGCCGGAGACGGTATGGTTGTGAAGCGCGGAAAGAAAAATTTCATGAAGGTGACGGCAGAGTAAATCTGACGGAGTACAATGCAGCAGCCACCGGCCGGGGCCGGTGGCTGCGGGTGTATAACAGGCAGGACCAGGAAACGCAGCCGGTTACACAGCGGGAGGCCCATATGAGCATAAGTCCGGATAAAGATTCAGGTAAATATTCAGATAAGTATTCAGATAAATATCAGGTGCTGAAACAGGTTTTCGGATATGACGGCTTCCGGCCAGGGCAGGAGGCCTTGATTGACAGTATTCTGGAGGGCAGGGATACGCTGGGGATTATGCCCACCGGGGCAGGCAAGTCCATGATTTACCAGATCCCGGCTCTTTTGATGGAAGGAATAACGCTGGTGGTTTCTCCGCTGATTTCCCTTATGAAGGATCAGGTGGAGGGTCTGAATCAGGCCGGCGTCCATGCGGCATATCTGAACAGCTCTCTGACTGCCGGCCAGTATTTTAAGGCGCTGGAGTATGCCAGAGGAGGACGGTACCCGATTATTTATGTGGCGCCGGAGCGGCTTCTGACAGACAGCTTTTTGAGCTTCGCCATGGAAGCGAGGATTGCCATGGTGGCCGTGGACGAGGCTCACTGCGTGTCTCAGTGGGGGCAGGATTTCCGGCCCGGCTATCTGAGAATTACGGAGTTTATCGACCGGCTGCCGGTGCGTCCTGTGGTCAGCGCATTTACAGCTACGGCTACGGCGCAGGTGCGGGACGATATGATTAAAATTCTGAGGCTTCAGAATCCGGCGGTGACGACCACGGGCTTTGACCGGAGCAACCTGTATTTCGGGGTGATGGCGCCGAAGGACAGGTATGGAGCTGTTCGTAATTATCTGGAGACACATCCTGGCAGCAGCGGGATTGTGTACTGCCTGACGCGGAAGAATGTGGAGGAGGTCTGCGAACGTCTGAGGGCGGACGGATTTTCCGCGACCAGGTACCATGCGGGGCTTTCTGATGAGGAACGGCGCAGGAATCAGGAGGATTTTCTTTATGACCGGGCGAGGATTATGGTGGCGAGCAATGCCTTCGGCATGGGCATTGACAAATCAAACGTGCGGTTTGTCCTCCATTATGGGATGCCGAAGAATCTGGAATCCTATTATCAGGAGGCAGGACGCGCCGGGCGCGACGGAGAGCCGGCGGAGTGTATTCTGTACTACAGCGGGCAGGACGTGATCACAAACCAGTTTTTTATTGACAATAACCAGGATAATCAGGAGCTGGATGAGAAGACCAGGGAGCTGGTGCGGCAGCGGGACAGGGAGCGGCTGCGCAGAATGACCTTTTACTGCTTTACGAATGAGTGTCTGAGGGAGTATATTCTGCGGTATTTTGGTGAATATGGCTCCAATTACTGCGGAAGCTGTCAGAACTGCATGACGCAGTTTGAGACAGTGGACGTGACGGCTGAGGCGAGGGCGCTGGCCGGATGCGTGGCGGCCTGCCGGAAGCGGTACGGGGTAAATGTGATCCTGGATACGGTTCACGGAGCCAAAACGGCAAAAATACGCCAGTACCGGATGGAGGAGAATCCCCAGTACGGAGTTCTGGCCAAAACACCCCTCTTCCGCCTGCGGCAGATTATGAATGAGCTGATGCTGAGAGAGTATCTGACGGTGACTTCAGATGAGTACGCCATTGTCCGGCTGACAGAAAAAACGGCGGTTCTTCTGGATGAGGAACAGCTGGCCGCCCATGGGCCTGTGACTATGAAGATGGCGAAGGAGCAGGAAAAGGCGCCGGGCGGATCAAAGGAGACAAGGGGCAGCAGAAAGAAGCTGAAAACAGCAGGATCTGTGGTTCTGACGGAGGAAGAGGAACAGCTGTTTGAACGGCTGCGCTCTCTCAGGGCTGAGCTTGCAAGGGAGGAAAAGGTGCCGCCGTATATTGTATTTTCAGATAAGACTCTGGTATTTATGTGCCGTCAGCGGCCAAAAACCCTGGAGGAGATGCTCGAGGTTCCGGGAATCGGCGGACACAAGCTGGAAAAATACGGCAGGAGATTCCTGGAAGAGCTGTGCCGCCGGCCGTGAAGCAGGCAGCCGGTTACAGAAATTTTCCCGAAAGGAACAGATTTGCAGTGAAAAAATATGTATTGTGTATGATGCTTGCGGCGTCAGCCTTGCTGACAGGATGCCGGAAAGACGGCGGCGGGGCGGTTCCCACCGTGACGCTGACCCTGGCGAATAATCTTCCGGCGGACAGCTGTACCAGCCGGGCGATTGACTGGTTTGCCGGTCAGGTAAAGGAGCGCAGCGGCGGCCGGATCGAAATTCAGGTGTATCACGACAGCGCTTTGGGAGATTCTCCCTCCTGCCTGGAACAGATGCAGTACGGCAGCATTGATATGGTGAAAACGGATGAGGCGGTGATGGCAAACTATGTGCCGGATTATTATGCGTTTGCCATGCCGTACATTTACCAGGACACGGAGCATTTCCGCAAGGTTCACGAGGGAGATATCGGCATGGGGCTGCTGCGGGGAGAGGCGATGGCGGCAGGCCAGATGTACGGGCTCACCTATTACGACGGCGGCTCCAGGGGATTTTTCAGCAAGAGGCAGATTTGCAGTCCGGAGGATATGAAGGGAATGCTGGTCCGGGTTCAGGGCTCCCGGCTGATGATGGCCATGGTAGAGGCGCTGGGGGCCAATCCGGTGGCGCTGGAGTACGATCAGATTTTCGGGGAGCTGCAGACGGGCGGAGTGGCTGCGGCGGAGAATTCCCTGGTTAATTATATGCAGGACGGTTTTTATGAGGCGGCTCCCTGTTTTATTGAGGATGGACACACAAGAAATGCGGATATGCTTGTGATGAGCAGCGTGATCCGTGCCAAGCTAAGCGAGGCGGATCTTAAGATGATTGACGAGACGGCGCTGGAGTCCTGGGAGTATCAGCAGAAGCTGTGGGATGAGGCGGAGGAGCAGACCCGCAGGGAGCTTGAGGACCGTCAGGCGGTTGTGTACATGCCGGATGAGCAGGAGATGGACGCCTTTCGCAGCGCCTGTGAGCCGGTCTGGTCCTCTTATGATGACGGCGCATATATTGATATGATTGACCGGATCGTGGCGGCGGGACGGATGTAGGGAAGAAGGAGGCAGAATGGAGCAGAGAGACACAAAACAGAAAAAAGACGGAGCATACAGCGCGGCAGCAGATGGAAGCCAGCCGGCGCACCGCCGCCGTGTCCGCTACAAGGGAACCCATCCAAAGCGGTACGAGGAAAAATATAAAGAATTAAACCCGGAAAAATATGCAGACACGGTGGCTCATGTGATGGAAAAGGGCGGCACGCCGGCAGGAATGCATATTTCCATTATGGTGGAGGAAATCCTGGATGTTTTAAAAATACAGCCGGGAGAGCAGGGACTGGACGCTACGTTAGGCTACGGCGGGCACACCAGAGCCATGTTAGAGCAGCTGCAGGGGCAGGGCCATATCTACGGGCTGGACGTGGATCCCATTGAGTCGGTGAAAACAAAAAAGCGGCTGGAGGAAGCAGGCTACGGCGGGGATATTATGACCGTACGGCAGATGAATTTCGCAGATATGGATAAGCTGGCGGAGGAGACAGGTCCCTTTGATTTTGTGCTGGCGGATCTGGGCGTGTCCTCCATGCAGATCGACAATCCGGAGCGCGGTTTTTCTTATAAGTTCGATGGTCCGCTGGATCTGCGGCTGAATCCGCAGGCAGGAATTCCGGCATCAGAGCGGCTGAAAACCATCAGCCGGGAGGAGCTGGCAGGCATGCTTCTGGAGAACTCCGATGAGCCCTATGCGGAGGAAATTGCCAGGGAGATTACGGGAGCAGTCCGCCGTGGAGAGAAGGCAGAGACTACAAAACAGGTGCGGGAGCTGATTGAGAGAGCGCTGGCATTTCTGCCGGAAAAGGACCGGAAGGAGGCGGTGAAGAAGTCCTGCGCCAGAACCTTTCAGGCCTTACGGATTGACGTGAACAACGAATTCGAGGTGCTGTACGCATTTTTAGATAAGCTGCCCCATGTGCTGGCGCCCGGTGGAAGGGCCGCCATTCTCACCTTTCACTCGGGAGAGGACCGGATGGTGAAGAAGTCCTTTAAGCAGTATCAGAGAGAAGGCCTGTACAGCCAGATCGCAGAGGATGTGATCCGCCCGTCGGCGGAGGAGTGCGTCCGAAACAGCCGGGCCAGATCCACCAAGCTTCGCTGGGCTGTGCGCAGCACGGAGCGGTAGCCGGGGGAGAAGGAAATGTGGAGCAGCAAACGCGGGGCAGCGGGCACGCAGGAGAAAGGAATTTGCAAACTATGAGTCAACAACGTATGGCGGGCCGGCTTGCCAAAAAGCTCTGGCCCCTGCTTTTGGTAGTCGCCGGAAATATGATATATGCGCTGGCGGTGAAGCTGTTTTTGATACCGGCCGGTCTTGTGACCGGCGGAACAACGGGAATCGCGCTGGCGGTGAATCATGCCGTCGGCCTGCCGGTTTCCGGCTTTGTGCTGATATTCAATGTGATCATGCTGACAGCCGGATTTTTCATGCTGGGGAAGCATTTTGCGGCGACCACGGTGGTCAGCACCTTTACCTATCCTCTGGCGCTGGAGCTGTTTGACCGCCTGCTGGGAGATGCGGCGCTGACCCAGGACATTCTGCTGTGCACGCTGTTTTCCGGTCTTGGCATCGGAGCGGCTCTGGGCGTGGTGATCCGGGCAGGGGCCTCCACTGGGGGCATGGATATTCCGCCATTGGCGCTGAATCATTATTTTAAGATACCGGTTTCTGTCAGCATGTATGTGTTTGATTTCTGTATTCTGCTGGCTCAGGCCATTTACAATCCGCCGGAAAAGGTGCTTTACGGCATTCTGCTGGTGCTGACCTACACGGTGGTGCTGGACAAGCTGATGCTGATGGGAACCACCAGAACGGAGGTCAAGGTGATCAGCAGCAAGGCCCAGGAGCTGCGGGAGGCAATCCTGACCCGGCTGGACCGGGGCGTCACCATGCTCTCCGGAGAAAGCGGCTATCTGAAGCAGGAGACGCAGATTCTGCTCAGCGTCATTTCCAACCGGGAGCTGCCGCGGGTAGAGAAGCTGATCCATGAGATCGATCCGGAAAGCTTTATGGTGGTCAGCCGGGTCAGCGAGGTGCGGGGGCGCGGGTTCTCTATGAGTAAGAAATATCGGTAGACGAAGAACGGTTTTGCCTGCGATATTCGTTTGGTGTCAGACCAGTCAGTTTTTTAAAAATTTTTGTAAAGTATTTATCGTCATTGTATCCAATCTGCTGTGCAATCCGGATGATTTTTTCATTGCCGGAGCGCAGCAGTTTTTTTGCATGTTCGACGCGGATCTGGTTCAGACGGGTAACCATGGAAATGCCATAGGTTTCTGTGAAGCGGCGGCACATGTAGTCTTTGTTAATATGAAAGATTCTGGCATATTCTCCCTGGTCAAATGGACATGCATAATTAATTTCCATATAACTGGCAATTTGCTCAATCAAATCATGGGCATGAGATAAAAGCCCTACAGCGCTTGTCAGTTGGTTTAGAATCTGAGAATATGTTTGTATGGTTCCTGGTAAATCAAAGATGCCGCTGCTGTCAAAGAGGCAGCTTGGTGGCAGCGTTTTTTTCGGTGAGCAGTCCAAGGCTGGATATTGGTCTTTAAAGTAGGATAACCACTGGTCGTACAGGATGGAAAAATTGTTGTTCAAACGGCGGATGCTTCCAAATGTGATAGGTTTTTCCGGAAGCATGCCAGATACCCAGTCAGTAACATTATCAAAGAGCAGGCTGCGGTCATTCATCAAAATAGCGGAAAGAATCCTGGATTGACTGCTGTGGATCGGGGGGCTTTTTGAGGGGCTGCAGGTGTTGGACGGCAGGGGAAAGCTGCTCTCCGTTTTTTGCCAGGACAGCAGCGGCATATGCTCTGGAATGGTTACCGGCTGATTGTAATAGGCAGTTTTTGCCATATGATAGCCATGCAGAATGGCACTGGGTTCCTGAATGCAGGAAACAGCGCCAAAATGCAGGGGATATTGACTGCTGCAACGAAAACGGGTCAGGGATGTCTGGACAGAGCGCAGCGCCTGCTCTGTATCACCATAAAGCAAAATTATGGCATCATCAGGCGTCCAGTGGCTGCGGATAGCAGTACCCCGTTTTTTGTGTTCCAGGTCTGTACGTAATGTGTCAAAAAAGAACGTAAACTGGCGCAGGAATGCAGGATCCTGCTGCGGATAGAAAGACAGGTCGCTGTATAGTACCGTGCAGCGTACGGAGGAAGCAAAGCTGAGGCTTAAGGTGCGAAGCTCATCGTAAGCAGGAATGGCCGTGCGGGGGGAAAACAATTGTCCAAGGAGGGTATGTTCGTGCTCGGATGTCAGGTAATTGATTTGTTGCAGCATGGTTTGGCTGTTTTCTGTTTTTTGGCATTCTTCGTTCCAGCTTTTAATAGCTTTTTTCACGGAAGACAGAAGCTGTTGCCGATCCAGGGGCTTTATGAGATAATCCACAGCTCCTAATACAAGCATATCCCGGACATATTTGTAGTCGCTGTGTCCGGAAATAGCGATAACTCGGGTGGTGAACTTTTTGTCAACAACAAACTGCATCAGTGTGGTGCCTAGTTCCCGGTCAATGACAATGTCAAAAAATGCCAGCTCTGGCCGTTCTTTAATCAGAATTTCCATGGCTTCAGGGACGGAGGATGCGGTGAGAATCTGATGGATTCCCAATTCTTCCCATGGGATCAGCAGGCGGATAGCCTGAATCAAATGAATTTCGTCATCTACAATCAAGATCTTCATCGGTCTTTCTCCTTAGGTCATCTTTGTCGGTTTGTTTCGGAGTTACAGGAAGAATAAAAGCAATGGTGGTTCCGCCCAGATTATTTGGCTGGATGGATACAGTGCAGTCAGGACCAAAATATAGTAAAAGGCGCATATATACATTGTTCAGGCCGATCCTGGAGGAGGCAGGACTGCTTTGTGTCCACGTATCGGACAGGAGGCAGCGACTGTCCAGATCGGAAACACCAACATTTCGTCTGGAAAGCCATTCCTTCTGTTGGGAGAAGCTATTCATCAATTCACGAGTCCGCTCTTCGGAAACTGGCGTTCCGTTGTCTCTTACGGAAAGAATCAGAGTCTGTTCTTTGGTTTCAAATGCTACCTGGATCAATCCGCCGGGCTTTTTCATAAGGTTTCCGTGGATGATGGAGTTTTCAATGATCGGCTGCAGAGTCATGCGGGGAAGTAAAAATCCATTCGGATAATCATTGACGGTCTGTAAAATAGTATCGGAGTTGAATCTCATTTTCTGGAGCATAAAATATCGGGAGATATAGGCCAGTTCTTCTCCAAGGGTGGACGGACACTGAGAAATATCCATAGCGTAGTGCATTATTTGCCCCAGTGCGGACAGATAATCATACTGTTCCACATCGTTTTTTGATAAAGCGTTTGTGGCCAGGCACTGCAGCGTATTGTGAATAAAGTGAGGATTGATCTGAGCCTGAAGCATTTTCAGCTCTGTTTCCTGCTGTAAAAGCTCCAGCCGATACTGACGGATTGTATGCTGCTGGATAGAGTCCATCATTTCCTGCAGGGAGGAGAACAACATCTTTAATTCATCATTTTGCCGGTATGACAGGAATTCTGTCAGGCGAAAGCTGGAAAGCTTTGCATCCGACTGCTTTTTTCTGGATAAATATTTTGTGGCTTTTTTCAGAGGCATAGTTAATCGGGTTAATGCTATGGAGTTTAACAGAATGGCCATAGCGATTCCACAAAAGAATGTACCAATCAGGAAAGATAATTGTTTTTTTGTATTGCCGTAGATACTTGTGTAAGGCGCAGCTTTTACCATATGCCAGTTCAGGCCGGAGGAAGTAAAACGAGCATCCAGATAAAGAGATTCTCCGCTGTCGGCGTGCCAAAAACCGGAATTGTTTTCCGGAAGGGAAGCAAGGATTTCCTCGGGAAGTTTTGGTGATGGATCATCCGTACCAATGGAGATGGTTTTTCCAAGGCCAGGCAGCTCCATTTCCTGTCCGGCGCTGACGAGGTGGATAGATTCCCCTTCATTGAAAGCGATTCTGCAGTTTTCATAAAAGAATGAGGATGGGATATCAACGGACAGGGCGGCCAAGAGCTGCCGGTCAGCGGTAATACTGTATATTGGAAGCCATACAGTAAAAACAGATTCTGTATGCTCGTGATCATTGCTGTACCATACCATA
>JAUNGW010000079.1 GCA_030524245.1 Eubacteriales bacterium | reverse complement strand
AGAGGTTTCGGTCTCTTCCCTTTATTTTTGCCAATGATAATTATACTCTAAGCTCCCCCCTGGCCCGCTCATTTTCCCGTTGTTTTTTCAGCAGATTTATTATAAGATGATAACTGTTCAGGCCTTATTTTCCCATCGGATGAATCTCCGATGCTTCCTGTCCGGCTTCGCCGGGCAGGAAGATGCGCCGTCCCGAATAATCACAGGGATCTGCTGCCGGCAAATCCTGTTCAAAAAGCAACTGTTATAAAGGAGATACCACATGATCAAACGAGAAATTTCCGAAATCAAACGTCAGTTTACCCCGTCCTCCTGCTCCATTTCCCGCATCTGCGGCTGCTATGTGGACGGCGAAAAGAATAAAAAAACAGAATTCAAGGAGGCCTTCCTCTCGCTTCCGGAGGAGGACATGTTCAAATATTTTGAGATTCTGCGCAAGGCGCTTTCCGGCACTCTCGGCAAAAACCTGCTGAACCTGGAGTTCCCCCTGGACGCGGAAATGGAAGGCGGGCCTCACGAATTTCTGTTAAAGCTCAGAAACAGCCGGCTTCAGGACGATGCCCTTCTGGACGCCTTCTACGACAAGGTGATTGAGACCTACGACTACGTGGGCAATTATCTGATCCTGCTGATCCACGATGCCTATGACATTCCCGGCAAGACCTCCGACGGAATCGAGATGGAGGATGCCTCTGACGAGGTGTTCAGCTATGTGCTCTGCTGCATCTGCCCTGTGGATTTGTCAAAGCCCGGATTGAGCTACAACGAGCTGGAGAACGCCTTCCAGAACCGTATCCGCGACTGGGTGGTGGGAATGCCGGAGCTTGGCTTTTTGTTCCCCGCTTTCAACGACCGGTCCACCGACCTGCACAGCGCCCTGTACTACTCCAAAAACGTCAACGAGCTGAATGAGCCCTTTATTTCCCAGCTTCTAGGCTGCCCCCTGCCGCTGCCGGCAGACCTCCAGAAGGAGTCCTTCCAGACCATCATCGAGGAAACGCTTGGAGAAGCCTGTGATTACGAGACCGTAAAAACCATTCACGAAAATTTAAATGAAATGCTGGAAGAACACAAGGATCAGCCGGAACCGCTGCTCCTGGACAAGCATCAGGTCAAGTCCCTGCTGGAGCAAAGCGGCGTAGAAGAAGAACAGCTGGAACAGTTTGATAAGACCTTTGACGAGACCGCCGGCGCCGGCGCCTCCATCTTTGCCGGAAATATCGTTAATTCCAGGGCCTTTGAGGTAAAGACCCCGGATGTGATTCTCCGCGTCAACCCGGACCGGGCCGACCTGGTAGAGCAGCGGGAGGTGGACGGACGCCTGTGTCTTGTCATCGCCATCGACGGCGGCGTGGAGGTCAACGGGATTGTCCTGACCGGCGCTTCAGACTAAAAAGAATCCTGCTGCGCAGGATTCTCCGCCTGCGGCGGGTCGCGTCAGCGGCATTATTCCATTCCGCCGCAGTGCGATCCTTTGCGGAGCGTTTTTGTATCATAGGACGTGCTTTCCTATGATATAAAAATAATACGGAACTTCCACCAGAAGCATAACGCTCCAGCCGGCGGCGCAGGCGAAGGCCACGCCGTGAATCCCCATGGCCGGCGTGAGCAGCCACGTGAAAATGACCCTAAGGACAGTCTGTACAACCGTCCCCAGCAGGGTCATTTTCATCATGCCCATGCCGCGGTAAAAGCCCTGAAAGCCATTGGTAAATGCCGGATAGATATAGAAAAACGCCATAGTTCCCAGGTACTGCCCGCCCACTGCCACAATGGCGGCGGCGCCCTCTCCGGCAACAAACAGCCCTACCAGCATTTTCCCCAGCAGAAGCACTGTGGTGCAGATGCAGACCCAATAGCCAAATTCCAGCATCAGCCCCTGACGGAAGCCCTGCCTCATACGGTCCGTCTTGCCGGCGCCCCGGTTCTGGGCCACAAAGGTAGTGATCCCGTGGGAAATGCTCTGCTCCGGAAGACAGGCAAAATCATCGATTCTGGTCACCGCATTGTAGGCGGCAATCACATCCACCCCCAGCATATTGACAGAACCCTGAATCAGCACCTTGCCGATTGGCTGGCAGGACTGCTGCAGAGCCGTCACGGAGCCATACTGCAGCGTGGTTTTCAAAAGTCCCTTATCAATAACAAGCTCTCTCCGCCCCAGCTGCAGCATCGGAATCTTCCTGTATACATACCAGACGGAAAGTCCGGCGGACACGGCCTCCGCAATCACCGTAGTCACCGCCGAGCAGACAATCCCAAATCCCAGCAGGCCAATGAAAATCAAATCCAGCACGCCGTTCAGCACGGAGGAAAACATCAGGAATTTCAGCGGCGTCCTGGAATCCCCGACACTTTTCAGCGCCGCCGACAGCGCATTATAAAAATACGTAAAGGGTGCGCCGATAAATATGATCCGGAGATATACGGTGGTCATCTCCATCAGCTCCTCCGGCACATGGAGCGCCCGCAGAAGAGCCGGCGTGAAGGCAATGCCGAGGGTAATCACCGCCAGAGAAAAATAAAGGCCGAACAGGGCTGCCGTGGACATCTCCCGCTTCAGCTTATCATACTGCTTCGCGCCGAAAAATTCACTCATGAGAACTCCGGCGCCCATGCAGACCCCGGATATTCCCAAAATCACAATATTCATCACAGGACTGGCCATGCCCTCCGCCGCCAGCGCTTCCTTCCCGATAAAGCGGCCCGCGATCATGGCGTCCACCGCGTTGTAGGTAAGCTGGAACACATTGCCCAGGACCAGCGGAACCGAGTACCGGATCAGATGCCTGGCAATATTTCCCTCTGTCATATTTACTGCTGCCATATTCTTTTATTCCTCAATCATACCGTCAATGAACAAGGGATACTTCGTCCCGATTTTCAATCGGATAGGGGAAGATTTTCTTCCCCTATCCGCCGCGATACCGCGGACAGCTCACAGCAAAGCTGTTTGCTGTCCGTTGCCCTGCAAATGGCTGCCCGTGCAAGCACGGCAGCCGCTTTCAGGGCGTATCGCACAAAAGCGGCACCTCCCCAAAGGGGATATGCCGCCTGACTGTAATTCTTATTCCGTTGTGTAGGGCATCAGGGAAATGTGACGCGCTCTCTTGATAGCAACGGTCAGCGCTCTCTGGTGCTTTGCGCAGTTGCCGGTGATTCTTCTCGGAAGAATCTTGCCTCTCTCAGATACGTATCTCTTCAGCTTGTTGGTGTCCTTGTAATCAATCACGCCGTTCTTATCGCCACAGAATACACAAACTTTTTTTCTTCTGCGAATGCCGCCTCTTCTTACTTTGGCGCCATCTGCTTTATCCGTTTTATTGAATGCCATTGGTACTGCCTCCTTCATCAAATAATTCCTGTCTCTCAAGCCAACGCCAGTCCGGCCTTAGTTGAAAGGCAATCCCTCATCTTCCACACCATCGGGAATGTTCATAAAGCCGTCGCCGATTGCACTGGTGGGAGCCGGTCTGGAGGTGGGCTGATAGCCGTACCCGCCGTCTCCGCCTGCGCTGCCGCCGGCCGCGCCCTTGCTGTCTGCGAACTCCTGATCATCTACGATGATGTCTGTGGTATAAACGCGCTGCCCCTCTTTGTTGGTGTAGCTGCCCGTCTGAATCCGGCCGGATACCAGCACTCTCATACCCTGGCGGAAATACTTCTCCGCAAACTCACCGGCTCTGTCGAATGCTACAATGTTAATAAAATCTGCGGTCTGCTCACCGCCGTCCTGGTTTCTGCGGCCTCTGCGGTCCACTGCAAGCGTATATCTCGCAATCGCCATAGAGCGCTCGCCCTGAGAATATCTCACTTCCGGATCTCTGGTCAGTCTGCCCATAAGGATTACTCTATTCATACCATCACACTTCCTTTTTAACTGGTCGTCAGTTCTGATCTATTACTGCTCGTCCTGCTTAACGCAAAGATATCTGATAACCGGCTCCATGATACGAACGTGTGCTTCCACTTCGTTGGAGCAGTCGGAATTCCCAGACTCGAATTTGATGAAGTAATAGAAAGCCTCTTTCATCTTCTGGATCTCGTAAGCAAGTCTCTTCTTGCCCCAGTCATCCACGCCTGTCACAGTACCACCGAAGCGGGTGATGTAACCCTGTACCTTCTCCAGTGCTGCTGCTCTCTCTTCATCTTCGAGTTTTGCGCTCAGAACAACTGCTAATTCGTATTTGTTCATTGCTTTACCTCCTTGTGGTCTCTGGCCCTTGACTTCAGTTTCAAGAGCAAGGATTATAGTGTCACGGATTATTATTCTAGCAGAATCCGGAAACAAATGCAAGCACTATTTTCCTTATTTTGCAGGGAACTCCTGATTTTACGCGCCTTCGCTGATCTTTTTCAGTCCTCTGGTGCTTTTCTCCACCAGCCTGCGCTCCATCATCACCTGATGGCCGCAGCCCTCGCATTTTAAGCGAAAATCCGCGCCCACCCGCAGCACCTCCCACTCATGGCTGCCGCAGGGATGAGGCTTTTTCAGCCTCACAACATCCCCTACCTCATAATTCCACCTTTTGTCCATCTCTGCTCTCCTGTTATGACTCCGGCCTGCCGTTCTAAGCCAGAAGCCCCTCGTCCGGTCCCAGAATCTGATCGATCCGCTCCAGCTCGCCTTCCGTGAAGTCCAGACAGTTCAGCGCCGCCGCATTGTCCTCCAGCTGTCCGGCGCTGCTGGCTCCCACCAGCACGCTTGTCACCTGCGGCCGGCGCAGCAGCCAGGCCAGCGCCATCTGGGCCAGGCTCTGTCCGCGTGCCGCCGCGATTTCATTTAAGCTGCGGATCCGTTCCAGACGCTCTCCGGACAGATACCGTCCGCTCACCGTGGTGCCTGTTCTGGAGGCTCTGGAGCCCTCCGGAATACCCTTTAAATACTTATCCGTCAGCGCTCCCTGGGCCAGCGGGCTGTAGGCGATGCATCCGGCGCCCCGCTCCTCCAGCACATCGAGAAGCCTGTGCTCCACCCAGCGCTCAAACATGTTGTAGCGGGGCTGATGAATCAGACATGGCGTGCCGTTCTCCCGCAGCATATCGATGGCCGCGGCTGCCTCCTCCGCCTTATAATTGGAAATACCCACGTAAAGCGCCTTCCCCTGGCGAACCATATCGGAAAGCGCTCCCATGGTCTCCTCCAAAGGCGTCTCAGGATCCGGCCGGTGATGATAGAAAATATCCACATAATCCAGCTGCAGCCGTTTTAAGCTGGCGTCCAGGCTGGACATCAGATATTTGCGGGATCCCCAGTTTCCATAGGGTCCCGGCCAGAAATCGTAGCCGGCCTTGGTGCTGATCATCATCTGCTCCCGGTAGGCGGACATGTCGTCATGAAGAATTCTTCCGAAATTCTCCTCCGCCAGCCCCCTTGCCGGCGCGCCGTAGTTATTGGCCAGGTCAAAATGGGTGATTCCCAGATCAAAGGCCCTGAAAATAATCTTTTTCTGCTCCTCCAGGGGCTTCTCCAGTCCGAAGTTCTGCCACAGTCCGAGAGAAATTAAAGGGAGCAGAACGCCGCTTCTGCCGCAGCGTCTGTATTTCATATTGTCATACCGCTGTTCGTCTGCCTGATACATCGTCTTGTCCTCCGATTTTTAATTTACCGCTGCTTCCAGCGTCTGGCCGATAGGCTCCCGGATCACCAGATCCGCCCTCTTATCCATGGGCGTAACCGTTTTATTGATCAAAACAAGCCGGCTGCCCTGATAGTAATCCACCAGGCCGGCCGCCGGATACACCGTCAGGGAAGTGCCTCCCACAAGCAAAAGCTCCGCCTGGCTGATGTAAGACGCGGCTCTGCGCAGAGTGTCCTGATCCAGTCCTTCCTCATAAAGGACCACGTCCGGCTTTATGACGCCGCCGCAGGAGCACCGTGGCACGCCCTCCATGGCCAGAATGTCCTCCAGACTGTAAAACGCCCCGCATCTGGCGCAGTAATTGCGGTGAACGGAGCCGTGCAGCTCCAGCACCTCCCGGCTTCCCGCCGCCTGGTGCAGTCCGTCAATATTCTGGGTAATCACAGCCTTCAGCTTTCCCATGGCCTCCAACTTCGCCAGGGCAATATGGGCCGCATTGGGCTTTGCGCCGGGAAACAGCATCTTGTTTTTATAGAACCGGTAAAATTCCTCCGGATTCCTCCGGTAAAAGCTGTGGCTGATGATCGTCTCCGGCGGATAATCATACTGCTGGCTGTAAAGGCCGTCCACACTGCGGAAATCCGGTATCCCGCTTTCGGTGGACACGCCGGCTCCGCCGAAAAATACGATATTGCCGCTTTCCTGTATCCACTGTCTCAGCTGCAAAACCTGTTCCTGCTGCATATCCCATCCGCTCCCTTCCTGCAGGGTCACTCTGTCTCGTCAATAAACACGCCCTCCAGAGGCTCCACCGCCTCTGCCCAGGGCCTCGCCGCCTCCGGAATATCATAGCCGAACAGCCAGCCGGTCAGCTCCGTGACCGTCAGACGGAGCCCGTTTTCCGCCGAAGCATCCTCCGTCCCTGCAGAAGTCTTTGCAGCCTCCACCGTCTGCGGCTTACATCCTGCCGCTTCCTCTGCCGGCTCCAGCCAGGACATCTCCCTGGTCAGATGCCAGCTCCACGCGCCCTGGTTGTCCGGAATCAGCGGATCCTCCAGAAAGAGCGGTATTACCAGCTCCTCCGTCTCCGTCGTATCCTTCAGGCGGATCACCTTCACAAATTCCTCCGGCGTAATGATTCTGGCCATAATCGCCGGGCGGGCAGGCTTATCTTCCTCTATATAGGAAGCTTCTCCGTAAAGCAGCCTCTGCGTCCGTTTTTCCTGTCCCCATATCCCCTGAATCCCCACCAGGCTGCCGCCGTCATAAAGAGCCTCCAGGGTTCCCGCCTCACTGGCCAGCTCCTTGATAAGCTGACGCACATAGGCGCAGTCCCGGACCGTGTGCACCTGATACCTGGTGTCCATCCACCGGTTCATCCAGACTGCCGCCGTCTCCAGAACCTCCTGCACAGGCCTGCGCCGCAAATCTGCCACGGCGCTGTCTGCAAGCCTCCACTGAGGCTGGTCAAAAATATAAGTAAAGCCAAAGGGACGGTATATGGCCGCATCCGCGGGCATCAGAAAGCAGAAGGGCGCCCGCTCCTGTCTCATGTCCTCCATCATCCGGATCAGAAGACGGCGCATATATCCCTGATGCCGCTTATCCCGTCTCGTTGCCACTCCAACCAGATAATCCACCCGCCAGCGGCGGTTTCCCACCTGCATCAGATACGGATTCAGATGAATCATAGACTCTGCCCGCAGCGGATTTTCGCCGCTTACAATGGCCAGAATCCGGTTGCTTTTTAGCTTTTCACTGAAATAATATTCGTCTGAGGATGAAGATTCCTCCGGAAATGCCTCCTCCCACAGGTCGCGGCTGCACGGTTTTTCCTCCGCTGTCAGATATTTGATCATTTAATCCTCCGGCACGAAGCCCTTCTGCTCTATCAGATATTTTCTTGCGAATCCGCATGGATTGTAGGACATCTTTGCATGGCGCAGTCCCTCCTGTCCCAGATCATCCTCCCGGTTCACCAGCTTCGCGTCCGGGAATTCATGAATCAGAAACTGCTGGTTGATAAACTGGTACAGGCCGCGGATCTCCGGATTCGCCTTTTCTATATGGATAATCGCCATGTTCTCCAGCGGATTATAACTGCCTATGGTAAAGGCCTCCAGCTCGCCGTCAATGTACACGCCGGACATCCGCACGTTCAGATAGGAGCAGCTCTTTAAGATCTCGTGGATTCCCTCCACCTCATAATCCAGATGAGACTCCACGATCTCGCCCTTATTCTCTCTCCACTTGTCCAGGAACCGCCATACGTCTCCCCGGTCAGAGCAGCAGAGGCGGCGGAACTCGTACCGTCCCTCATACTCCTTCAAAAAAGCGTTCAGATGATTTTTCTTTTTATGAAGCTTCTTTCCCGACAATGCCCTTAAGGCGTCCCCGTCGTAGAGGTAATCCTTTAAATCCTCCTGCTCCGTAACGGTAAACTCCTCCGATTCCCGGAGCTTTAAGTATTCCACGGCCTCCTCGTCCGCCAGATAAATCTTGAACGGGATCTTCAGCACCTTGTTGAAATACTCCACCATCTCGTAAAAATATTTCGGAAGATCCTCCTCCCTGCACATAGGCATGGCGCTGTGCTTCACGCCATTCTCCTCCATCATCCACTGAATTGCCTTTCCATCGCGGACAGCAAACTGTACGTTGTAGTATCTTCTCCACAAAAAGCTGTCCAGAGCCACGCTGTCGCAGGTCTTGTTGGGCCGCTGGCAAAAAAGCGGCGTAAGCTGCGGCATATCCTCTGCTTCGATGGGTTTAAATTGTAGATCCATATTTCGATTTCCCTTCTGTCTGTCTGTTTTGTCCTTTTATCTCTGTCCCGGCTTTATCTGCGGCCTGCGATCAGCGCCTCGATCTCCGCCCGCTCCGCCATCACCTTCAGCGCTCCCCTTCTTGTTGTAATCAGGGACGCGCCTGCGTTGGCAAAGGTCATGATCTCCTGCAGCTTCTTCTCGTCCAGGCCGTCCAGCCCGTACTCCAGAATCCCGTTCAGCACGCAGCCGGTAAAGGTATCCCCGGCTCCGGTGGTTTCAATGGTATGCTCCTGCAAAAACGGCTCCGCCTTCACGCACAGGTCCCGGTAAAACGCCATGCTTCCGGCAGGTCCCAGCGTTACAAATACCAGCGGAATCCCGTACTGCTCCTGAAGCATGCGGGCGCCCCTGCCATAGTCCGTCTCTCCGGTCATGAACTCCACCTCATTGTCTGAGATCTTCAGCACATCACACTGGGACAGGCCGTAGGAAATGGCTTCCTTCGCCTCCTCCAGGCTTCCCCACAGCGGCGGACGCAGGTTCGGATCAAAGGATATGGCCACCCCCGCCTCCTTCGCGCACTGAATGGCATAGCAGGACGCCTCCCGCACGCCGGGATGGGTAAAGGACAGAGTTCCGAAATGAAAAATCCTGGAGGCGGCGATCCGCTCCTTCTGTACCTCGTCCCTGCTCAGCATCATGTCCGCTCCCGGATTCCGGTAAAAGGAGAAATCCCGGTCCCCGTTCGGAAGCTTATGAACAAAGGCCAGAGTTGTGTGCACCTGATCGTCCATGATCAGATTTCCGGAATCGATGCCGACGCTCTCTATGGCATCCTTCAGCATACTGCCGAACTGATCGTTTCCCACCTTGCCGATAAAAGAGGTTTTCCTCCCCAGCTTCGCAAGCATAGCCAGTACATTGCAGGGCGCCCCGCCGGGATTCGCCTCAAGAAGGGGATTCCCCTGGCTGCTGACGCCGTTTTCCGTGAAATCGATTAAAAGCTCTCCAAGTGCTGTTACGTCATATTTCTTTTCCATTGCCGCCCTCCGCTTTTATTTTTCTCCGGCTGTCCGCACAGCCGTCCTGTCCCATTTATGCTTCATTTATTGTAACTGCCCCGGACCTCCGATGTGAAAATAAGGCCAAAAATGGTCTTACAAGCGGGCTTGACGCCCATTCCAGGCCTTATTTTCCGCCGTCCTGAACAGTTACTATTTATTATACCCTGTTCCGCTTTTCTGCACAAGGGAATCTTGCAATCTCCTGAAAAAGCCCGAAAAGCAGCGCCGGCCCTGCGGGCCGGCGCCATTTTTCATAAAAATTGCAGCTATCCTTTGTTTTTTGGAAGAACTACATTTAACAGAATGGCTACGATAGTAGCTACCACCACCGGGCTCTTCCCAAAAATCGTGGTTACCCAGCCGGGGAAGGTTGACAGTGCCGCAGACGCCTGGGATATTCCCATGCCGAGCGCCGCCGCCAGACCCACGATGGAGGTATTGCGGTAGTTCATTTCCTCCGTTGTCACCAGCTTGATTCCTGTCATGGCAATGGATGCGAAAACGGACACGGTGGCGCCGCCCAGCACGCACTGAGGGATGGTGGTGAGCAGCGCGGAGAACTTCGGAAGCAGGCCGGCCGCCAGCAGAATCACTGCGGTCAGTCCCAGGACGCAGCGGTTGACCACCTTTGTCGTCGTCACGATGCCGACGTTCTGGCTGAAGGTGGCGGTGGGAAGTCCGCCCAGGAGAGCTCCGATGATGTTGGCGACGCCATAGCCGGTGATTCCGCCGCGCAGCTCCTCGCCGCTCGGCTCGCGGCCAATGGAGCCGCTTGTGGTCGCCGTAAAATCTCCGATGGCCTGAATTGAATTGATCGCAAACAGCAGGCCGATGGCCACGCAGGCTGCCGGCTCAAAGGCAATGCCAAAGTGCAGCGGCTGCGGAAACTGAACCAGCGCGGCATTGCTGATGCTGGCAAGATCGATCATGCCGGCGAAGAAAGCGATCCCATAGCCCACGATGATGCCGATCAGGATGGAGGCAAGCTTAAAAATCCCCTTTCCAAAATGATTCAGCGCCGTCACAACGCCCAGCGTCAGGAAAGCAATAAGCCAGTTTTCCCAGTGTCCGTAGGTTTCGCTGGAGGTGCCTCCTGCCATATAGTTGATGGCGGTGGGATAGAGGGAAAGCCCTATGGTGAATACAACGGTTCCCGTAATAAGCGGCGGGAAAAAGCGGCGGATCTTCTTGACAAAAAGTCCGACCGTAAAGGCGATTACGCCGCCGATGATCTGTGCGCCCAGAATGGCGGACACGCCGCTCTGCGCGGCAATGGCCTGCATACTCGGCACATAGGCAAAGCTGATGCCCATGATGACCGGCAGACGGGAGCCGAGACGAAAGCCTGCCGGTCCAATCGGGAACAGCTGCAGCAGCGTGGACAGCGCGGCGACAATCAGCGCCGACTGAACCAGCAGAACGCGGTCAGGCTCCGCCATCTGGCAGACATTTGCCACGATGATGGCCGGCGTCACGCAGCCAACGATCATGGCGACAATATGCTGGAGCGCCAGCGGAAGCGCCAGAGACAGCTTCGGAATTCCATCCAGCTCAAACAGGGATGCTGGTCCGTTTTTATTTTTTTCCATGAGAGTCGCCCTCCTTCTTATTGTGTGATGGTGGTGCCGGTCAGTCCCCTGATGGCGTCTCCCGCCTTCTCAAGCAGGGTAATCATGGCTGTCCTTCCGCTTTGAGATTCCGCAAACTGAATGCCGGCCTGCACCTTGGGCAGCATGGAGCCGGGGGCAAATTCACCGTCTCTGCAGTACTGCAGCGCTTCGTCCACGGACATGTGGGAGAGCCACTGCTGATCCGGCTTTCCAAAGCGGACAGCCACCTTCTCAACGGCTGTCAGGATGATCAGCATGTCTGCGTCCAGCTTTTCCGCCAGCAGCGCAGCAGCGAAGTCCTTGTCGATAACAGCCGGAACCCCTGCCAGATGCCTTCCCTGGCGAACGACGGGAATACCTCCTCCTCCGCAGCAGATGACCAGATTCCCGTCCTCAACCATAGCCTGGATGGCCTTGATTTCAACGATTTCCTTCGGTTTCGGAGAGGCGACGACACGGCGGTAGCCGCGTCCCGCGTCCTCCTTGACCACCCAGCCGCGCTCCCCCGCCGCCATAAGGGCCTCGTCCTTGCTCATGAACTGACCGATGGGCTTGCTGGGATCGTTAAATGCCGGATCGTCTGCATCCACACGGATCTGTGTAACCATCGCTGCCGTAGGCGGAACCGGAATGGAACGGTTCATAAACTCCTCGCGCAGGGCGTTCTGCAAATCATAGCCAATGTAGGCCTGACTCATGGCAACACAGACCGATAGCGGCGTGATATGGCTGTGCCGGGTATTGGCGTACTCCGTCATGGCATTGTTGATGATGCCGACCTGAGGGCCATTGCCGTGTACGATGACAACCTGGCAATCCGCCTCGATCAGATCTACAATGGCTCTGGCGGTGGTCTTTACCGCTTCCATCTGCTCCGGAAGCGTGTTGCCGAGCGCGTTGCCCCCAAGCGCAATGACAATTTTCTTTTTCTTGTTTTTCATGATAAACCTCCGGTGAAGCAGCAGACTGTAATTGGCTTATTCAGCAAGCTTTCTCTTTTTGCCGTTTTTCTCCAGCTCCTCAAGCACTCTTGCAGGATCCCGGAATTTTTCCAGCATGATCATCGCGGCGATAACATACGGCTTGAAGCTTGCTTCCTTGTAGAGCGGATCGCGGTAACGGTCGAAGACGCTTGCGTCAACCTCTCCCTCCCCGCAGGACACGCCTGTGATGTCTGCCGGCAGGCAGTGGAGGTAAAGGGCCTTTCCGTCCTTTGTAAGCTTCATCATTTCCTCTGTGCAGGCCCAGTCCTTATGCTGCGCGTTCTGGGCAAGCAGCTCCTTTTCAAGGGCTTTGATTCCCTCTGTATCGCCTGCGCCGTAAAGGTCTGTTCTCTTTTCCATGGCGGCAAAGGGAGCCCAGGACTTCGGATATACAATATCCGCGTCCTTAAACGCTTCCTTCATATCGTTGGTGACGGTAAAG
>JAUNGW010000078.1 GCA_030524245.1 Eubacteriales bacterium | reverse complement strand
TACGACAGCGCGGTTAACAGCCGCGTGCTCTACCGACTGAGCTATCGAGGATTATCGCCGTCTTTTGACGGGCAACGAAGATATTATATGATATGCTTTGCCATTTGTCAACTACTTTTTCAATTACTTTTTTTGCCGTCCGGAGCATTTTTTGTCCGTCTTTTTTGCCCGAAAATCCCTGTTCTGTGTTATAATGGGAACCAGTGGTTTAAAACAGCTGTGCCTGCCCGGCAGGCATGGATCGGGGGTACTATGGGATATCTGTATTTGTTCTGCGTGGCGCTGATGTTCAGCTTCGGCGGCACCTGTGTAAAGCTGATCAGTCCGTATTTCAGCGCATCGTTTATCACCTTTTTCCGTTTCTTTGTGGGCGTCATGTGGCTGCTGCTTTTAAAGCTGACCCTGCGCCAGCATTTCCGCCGGGATTTCAAAAAGGCGCTTTTCACGCTCGGCGGCTGGATTCTCTTCGGCGCCGCAGCCAAGTGGATGGCCTATCTGACGGAAAACTACGCCCTCTCCCGCGGCGTTTCCTATGGAAATATCGTGACTCAGCCTGCACAGACTATTTTCCTGACTGTGACCAGCGTATTTTTGTTTAAGGAAAAGCTGCCGCCCAGGAAGATTTTCTGCATCCTGCTGTGCATCTGCGGCGTGCTGTGCATTTCCTTAAACGGACGTTCCCTTGAGGTGTTTTTCCAGGAGCATGTGGTCCTGACCGGACTTTTCGTCCTGTCCGGCATGTGCGCCGGAGCCCATGTGCTCTCCCAGAAGATGATCGCTGACCGGATGGACATCATCGACAGCAATCTGTCCATCTTTGCTGTGTCAGCCCTCCTGTCCGCCATTCCCCTTGCCGGCCCGGTTTCCACCGGCGCTCTGGCCGGGCTGCGTCCTGACCTGCCCTGTATCCTGGCGATTCTGGCCTTCGGCTTCATCACCGGCATGGGCTTTTATCTGAATGCCAGGGCGATTCCCCTTGTGCCGTTTTACATGGTTCCCGTCATTCAGAGCACCATGGCTGTCTTTTCCATCACCTGGGGCGTGCTGTTCTTCCATGAAAGGATCACCCCTTACATCATAGGGGGAACCCTGATGTTTATGACCGGTCTGATCGGTCTGCAGATAAAGGCCCGCTAGCCGCGGGCCTTTGTTTTTTGCTTTCATTTACAGCTGTTCAGACCGTCTTGTCCTGTCAAACCGGACTTACCGTAAAGCTGAAGGAAATATCTTCTTCTGCGCTGATGCAGTATGCATCGTGAACCGGCGCGCCCCAGCTGTCATCGCCGCCTACGCCCCGCTGCGCCCCAAGAATGCTGACCACGGTGTAATGAGGTGTGGGAAGCTCCTCCCGGTGCATGGCATTTTCAAGCTCCAGGGCTGTGAAGGGAAGGACGTTCACATCCAGGGGACGATCTCCTGCCGTAAAGCACAGGCCCCGGCCCTGGCGGTCGAATACCTTCAGCCAGCGGACGCCGGTGCGGTTTCCGCACTCCTGGGGAACCAGATACTTCGACAGATTCTCCTCCGGAGTGCCCTCAAACAGGCCGAGACGGGCTCCGTTTGCCCGGTCGCTGTAGTTTTCCTGCGGTCCACGGCCATAACAGGAGAAGCGGCACACATCCTCCAGAAGCTTAAACCGCATACCAAACAGCGGCAGCTGAGGAAGCCCCTTCTTCCCGCAGAAATGAGCGTTCACGGCAATTTTTCCGTCCGCCGTCACCTCATAGGTTACCTGGGTTTCCGTGGCCGGCTCCACCGGCAGCCCGTAGCTGAAGCGGACAATCACTCTGTCAGAAAGCTCCTCCACCTGGATTCTGGAGTTGTCATACCGGCAGAACTGATCCGCCGCCATCCAGGCAGCGCTCTCCACTGCGAAATGATTACCTCTGTCATTGTCCGTGGATGCCCGCCAGTAAGTGGGCATGGGCGTTCTGGTAATCCACTCCTTTCCGTCATAGCGGAGGGAGACAATGCCGCCCTCGGTTCTGGAAAACAGGACGAAAAAGCCAGAACCCCTGACGCCTAAGTTTACATCTCCGTGGATAACCTGGAGCGCCGCCGGTCCGGCAAAAGCAGCAGCTTCTCCTTCTTCCGCAGGCGCTTCCCACTCCGCCACCGTCTCTCCGAAGGCTGCCTCAAAGCCTTTTTCCGCCCAGCTGCAGTCCTCCTTCAGCACCGCTGACACCTGATACGCCAGCTCGCCGGCCCAGACTCCTTCCACCGCTGCCGCCATCTCCGTCCCGGACGCTCCGGCGCATGCCGCGTCCTGCTGCCCGGCGCAGTTCCTGGCTGTGCCGGCCTTCTCCGCATATTCCGGCACCTTCACCGTCACCCGCTCCCCGGCCTTTACATCCGCGGAAAATCTGCTTTCCAGCACCACATCTCCGCCGCGAAGCACCCGGTACACGAACTCATACGCCGCGGTATCGGAAAACAGGCTTCTGTTCCATACCGTCACCTGTCCCCGCTCCGGCGTCAGCTCCAGATTCTGATACAGATATTTGACCTCCGCCGCCTTCGGCGATGCCTCCCTGGTTCCGTAAACAATTCCGTTTCCACAGAAATTGTAGTCCGTAGGCCGGTCCGTAAAGTCTCCTCCGTAGCCCAGCACCTCCCTGCCGTCCAGATCCGTTTTCACAAGAGCCTGGTCAATATAATCCCAGATAAAGCCGCCCTGATACAGCGGATACTTATCCGCCAGATCTGTATATTCCTTCATACCGCCCAGAGAATTTCCCATAGCGTGCATATATTCGCAGAGGATAAACGGCTTTTTCGGATCCTGCTTCAGATACTCCTCCACCTCGTCGGGCTTTGCGTACATCCGGCTCTCCATATCGCTGATCTCATTAAATTCCCTGTTCCAGAACACTCCCTCATAGTGCACCAGCCGGGAACCGTCCCGCTCCCTGAAGAACCTGGACATGGCCAGAATATCTTCTCCGGCGTAGGACTCATTTCCGCAGGACCAGATTAACACGGACGGATGGTTCTTGTCCCTCTCCACCATGGATCTCGCCCGGTCCACCACGCATTCCCTCCACTGCGGCAGACTGCCGGGCACATTCCAGGAGGGCTCGCAGGCCCCCATCTTCTGCCAGGAACCGTGGCTCTCCAGATTCGCCTCATCGATCAGGTAAATGCCGTACCGGTCGCAGAGCTCATACCACAGCGTCTGGTTTGGATAGTGGCAGGTGCGCACGGCGTTGATGTTGTGCTGCTTCATGAACCGGATATCCCAGAGCATATCCTCCTTCGTGACCGCCCGTCCTCGGCGTACATTGAATTCGTGGCGGTTAATGCCCTTAAATACAAGCCGCTTTCCGTTCAGGCACATGATCCCGTCCAGAAAACCGAAATTCCGGAAGCCCACCGTCTGCGGAACCACCTCCGCCAGACTGCCGTCCGGCCGCCGCACCGTCAGATACAGCGTATACAGATACGGCTCCTCCCCGTTCCATGGATGAACGCCTGGAATAACCGTCTCAAAAAATGCCTTTCCGTCCGCATCCGCGTACACCGCCGGAGACTCCCAGACCACATGGCCTGCGCCGTCCTCCAGCCGTCCGTATACCGCGTACTCGGTGAGCCGGCATCCGCCGGCAGCCTGCCCGTCAGAAGGTTCTGCCGCACCGCCTTCAGCCGCCGGCGTTCCACTGCCGGGCCTGCCGCTCATCAGCTCCAGCTCCGCCTTCAGCCAGCCGTCCCGGTATCCGTTCTCCAGTCCGGCTCTCACAAACAGATCCCGCACATGGACCTCCGGCAGCGCATACAGGTATACATCCCGGAAAATTCCGGAGAACCGGAAGAAATCCTGATCCTCGATCCAGCTTGCGCTGCTGCGCTTGTAAACCTCCACCGCCAGCCGGTTTCCCTTCTCCCGCACGCAGTCCGTCACATCGTACTCCGACGGTGTGAAGCTGTCCTCGCCGTACCCTACAAAGGTGCCGTTCAGCCATACGAACATGGCGGTTTCCACTCCCTGGAAGGACAGCACCACCCGTTTTCCGGCAAGGCCCTCCTCCAGATCAAACTCACGCACATAGCTTCCCACCGGATTATAATCCCAGTCCACAGCCGGCGGCCGAAGCTCCGAATGTCCGTCCCACGGATACATCGTATTGACATAGTGCCGTTTATCATAGCCCTGGGTCTGGATATGCCCCGGCACCTGGATGGTTCCAAAGCCGGAATCGTCATATCCCTCCCTGTAAAATTCCGCCTGCCGCAGAGACGGATTCATGGCATAAGCAAACTTCCAGACTCCGTTTAAATCCTGGCGAAGCCTCATCTGCGGCCCGGCCTCCCCATCGCAGCCAGCCGGTTCGCGGCGTCCGGTCTCTTCTGCCGCCCGGGCCGCCTCGCAGGCCTTCATTTCCTCCTCGCTCTCATAGAAACGGTGGTCCGAATGAGCCGCCAGCCGGTTCACCTCAAACACCTCCGGATTCTCAAGCCATGCCAAATCAGGAACTCTGCTGTTCATATTTTCCTCCATTATCATAACCTGTGATTAAAAAAGGAGGCGAAAGCTTCCGCCCCCCAGCATCATTATATAATATTCCTCCGCAAAATCCATTCCTTTATTCTTCCAAAAAATACACTTTTCTATGGTATCCTTACTCCTTCACCGCCCCGGCGGCTACGCCCGCCAGAATATACCGCTGGAAGAATATGTAAATCAGCACCGTCGGCAGCATGATAATGATGATGCCTGCCGCCAGCTTCTGCCAGGAGCCCTGCTGGGCATTGGCAAAGTTCATCAGAAATGTGGTCAGCGTCCGCAGCTTGTTCTTCGGCATATACAGGTACGGAATATACATATCATTGATAATCGTAATGGATTTGATAATAATCACCGTAGCCGTGGCCGGCGCCAGAAGCGGCAGGATAATCCGTCGGAACAGACCGAAATAGCTGCAGCCGTCCAGCAGTGCGCTTTCATCCAGAGATCTCGGAATCGTGGAAATAAACTGCCGGTAAATATAAAGCTGCATCAGGTCTGACGCCACATAGATCACAATCGGCGCGCCCAGGGTATTATAAAGCCCCAGCCCGTTGATGATCTTAAATCTGGCGATCTCCGTCACAAAGGTAGGAATCAGCATTCCCATAAAGAACAGGGCGATAATCACCTTTTTCAGCCTGAACTCAAACCGCTCCAGAATAAAAGCCGTGATGGTTCCGAACAGCACGTTGAAAAACAGGCTGACTGCCAGGATCATTCCCGTATTTTTAAAACCGACCAGCAGGTATTTGTCCGTCAGCACCTTCTGAAAATTCTCAAAGGTGATCCTTGCCGCCGGCGGCAGCATCAGAGGGGAGGTATTTACCATGTCCGCCTTCGTCTTAAAGGCCGCAAACAGCGTCAGCACAATAGGCGCCAGTACGATCAGCACCATGCCGAGACAAACAATCTGCTTTAAAATCTGAATCAGAGTTCTCCGCTTCATTCCTTATCCCTCCTTAAAACAACGCCGTGAATGATTTTATTCTGCACCACATAAATCACGACAATCATCACCATAATAGCCACGGCCATGGTTGAGGCCAGGCCAAAATTGCTGTACTTAAATGCCGTATCAATGGTGTACAGCGTAAAGGTAGACGAAGCGTAGCCCGGGCCGCCGCTGGTCATAACAAAGGGAATGTCAAACACCTGCAGAGCGCCGCGGATATTGTCAAACAGCACAAAATCCACCATCAGCATAATAGCTGGGATCTGAATATACTTAAACAGCTGCCAGGTCGTCGCCCCGTCCACCTGAGCCGCCTCCTGCACATCCTGGGGCAGGGACTGCAGCGCCGCCATGAACAGGATGACATGATAGCCGGAAAAGCGCCACAGAGAAACAAAGGTCAGCACCTCATTGACGATCTTCTCGTCCGACAGCCAGTTCCTGATCAGAAAATCCAGATGCAGCACGCTCAAAACGGCGTTGAAGGCGCCGTTTACCGGCGAAAAGAAGTAGGAAAATGCATAGGCGATAGCTACGCCGTTGATGATGTAGGGCATAAACACCATGGTCTTGTAAAACTTCGCCGCCCGCAGCTTCGAGGTAAGCAGCACCGCGAACATCAGCTCAACAGGAATGAAAATCAGATGGCCGAAAAAATACACCGCGTTGTTTTTCAGGGACAGCCATAAATTCTCATTGCGGAACATGCTTATATAGTTGTCAAGCTTAATCCAGTTCCAGGATGCCGAGTAGCCGTCCCAGTCGGTGAAGCTCATGCGGATCAGATCCACAGCCGGAAATACCACAAATCCGACTAAAAGAGCCATGGGAACCACCAGGGACACCACAATAAATATCCGTTTCTGTTTCTCTAACGACTTCATATAACCCCTCTTTTCTTGAAAAATGGCATAAAAGGGGAGCGGAGCCGTTTATTTGCCCCGCTCCTGATAAATTTACCGGTTACTGAATGCCAAGCTTCGCTCTTGCAGCCGCCCATTTTTCATTTAAGGCATTTAACTCGGTGGTTAAATCGAAACCATCAGTGAACATCTGCGCACCCAGCTTCTTGTAATCGAAAGCGATCTCGTTCTGGATTGCCTGGAAATCATCTCCGCCGCCGTCGTACATTACCAGCTCCATATCCGGCTGCTGTGCATCAGACTCTGCCAGAATCGGATCCTTCTCCTTGGGGAAGCTGGTCATGGAAGATGCGCTTGTTACATAGTTAATATATCCCGGATACCAGTCCTCGCTGTAGAACCACTCAACAAATGCCTTTGCCAGCTCCGGATTCTTGCTGTGGGTGGTAACGCCCATGAAGGAGTCGCCCTGAACGATCACGCGGAACGGATCAGACTCGCTGTCGCGAACCGGCAGATAGAAGGTTCCCAGCTGGGAATAGTCATCGGTGCCGTTCTGGATATTCTGCAGGCCCCAGTCGCCCAGCGCCAGGATTGCTGCCTGCTTCTGCGCAAAGAGGGAGGTTACCTGGTCATTGCCCATGCCCAGGGGATCCTTGCCGAATACGTCCATGGAGAACAGATCATACACCTTCTGGTACGCCTTCTGAATATCTGTTCCCTCCGCAAAGGGCGCATCTGTCTTTGCCATGTCGTTCCAGTTCTGGCCGTTTCCGCCCTGCAGCGCCGGCATGAACTCCATGTAGGGGTAATCCGGCCACTCATCCTTGGCGCCCAAAGCGACAGCCATGAAATCCGGATTGTCCTTGCCGTAGTAGTCCTGAAGCGTCTGCGCCACGGTCTTAAAGTCCTCCCAGGTAGTGGGAACCTCAACGCCGGCCTCCTCAAACATATCCTTCCAGTAGAATACATACTCATATCCGGCAGTCATCGGAACGCCCAGGATTTTGCCGTCAATGGCGTATCCGGCGGCCAGCTCGTTGTTCTTCGCCGCATCCAGATCAGACAGATCCAGCAGGTAATCCTTAAACCTTGAAAGAGTGAATGGCTTATTGAACATCACGTCCGGAAGCTGATTGGCAGAGGTACGCATCTTCATGGCGTTCCAGTATTCGGAATCGTCCTTGATCTTCTCCACCTCAATCTCCGCATTGGGATATTTCTCCTGGAATTTCCCAACCATATCATTTTCATCAATGTAATCCATCAGGTTATTGTCCCAGATCGCAAATACAAGACTGCCCTCCAGCTCCTCTGCAGCCGCGCCTTCATCCCCGCTTCCGGCGCCAGAGGCCGTATCCTTCGCGCTGTCCTCTGCCGAAGCCGCCGTGTCCCCGGAAGCCGGAGCCTTGTCAGAAGAGCATCCTGCCAGGCTGCCCGCCGCCATCGCTGCACATAATCCCAATGCCAAAACATGTTTTTTCATCCCGAAACCTCCCTTTATAGTGGTGATTTGCCTGCGGCAAATCCTGTCCGTTTGATAACACAAGGATACCACGTTCCTCCTTCTGTCTCCATGCACTATAGTCAGATTTCTTGATCTTTCGTCAGTTCTTTGCTCCGATAGCTTCCCGGACTGACGCCGCACTGCTTTTTAAACACCCTTGTGAAATGCTCCACATTATTATATCCGACGCTCTGGCTGATCTCATAAATTTTCAGGCTTGTCTGCTCCATCAGCTCCCTGGCTCTGCGGATCCGCACCTCCGTCAGATAATTAATAAATGTCTGTCCCTCCTCCTTCGTGAACCTGGTCGTAAAATATTTTTCATTCAGGCCTACATACCCGGCCACACTGCCCAGTGTCAGCTCCGGATTGGAGTAGTTATCGAGAATGAAGCGCTTTGCCCGCATCATCAGATTTTCCTGGCTTCTGTCCTGACGGTTTTCCTGGTAATCCAGCAGCCACCGGAAATAATTGCTCATCCACCGTTCCAGCTCCCGCACATCCTCAAACCGTTTCATTTTTTCATAATAATTGATTTCCTCCGCAAACAGCCCGGAAAAATCCTCCTGATTCTCCTGCATCATCCAGGCAAAACGACAGATCAGGCAGAGACATTCCCTGACCGCTGTTTCAAAGGGAAGCTTATGAAGGCAGCCGAACAGCTTCTCCCTCTCCTCCTCCATTACAAGCTCATCGCCCCGCCACAGGCCCTGCAGAAGCTTCATCCACCGGCTGCCGGCCTGCTCCACCTCCTCCCAGGACACCTCCTCCTGATTCCAGGGGACGCTGATCTGCTCACTTCCCTTTAAATACCGGAGTCCCAGCTGCCGCCCCGCTTCCTCCACCCGGTCGGAAAATGCCTCCGGATCCCGCTCCGGACTGCTGATACCGGCCGAAACCGGCAGGTTCATGTAGCTGCGCCACACATTGGCCAGCTGCCGGCAGGCAGACACCACGTTCTCCCGGCAGATCTGCCTGTCCGTCACCTCATAAAGCATCAGGTATCGGGAAGGGGAAATACTTCCCAGCACACACCGGGCTGCCACCCGCGGGATCTGCCGCGCAAGCCCCATGAACGGATCAATCAGCCTCTCCTCCAGGTTTCCGGAAAAACGCGCCGCATGCTTTCTGTAGTCGTCGATTTCAAACTGCACCACCATATACTCCGGCGGAAACGGATACTCCGATACCTGGCGCCGCCCCATTGCCACATCCACCAGAGCTGTCTCCTTCTGCCCTGTCAGCACAGCCCTCTCCTGCCGCCCTGCCAGATCAGAATGCTCCTTTCCCTGTTTCCTGTCCTGTTTCTTCTCCTGTCCCGCAATTCTTTGCAGAATTCCCTCCATGCCCTCAGCAGTCAGATCCGACTTCAGAATATAGTCCAAAGCCCCCAGCCGGAAAGCCTCCCTCACCAGCTTATAATCATCATAGCCGCTTAATACAAGAATCTGCGGATGTAGTCCCAGGCCCTTCACCGCCTCAATCAGGCCCAATCCGTCCAGAACCGGCATTTTCATATCGGTAATCAGCAGATCTACAGGCTCCGTCTCCAGTATTTTCAGGGCCTGGCCGCCGTGCACGGCATCCGCCGCTACCTCGTAGCCGAACTGCTCCCAGGAAATCAGGGATCTGAGCGTCACCCGGACAATGGTGTCATCATCCACAATTAAAACCTTTTTCATCTGTTTTCCTTTCTTTTCACCGGAATCCGCATCACAGTCCTGGTCCAGGCTCCGGGCTGGCTTTCCATCACCAGACCGGACTGGTCTCCAAAGTTCAGAATCAGGCGGGCATTCACATTGCGGATGCCGACGCCTGTGCCCTCCCGGCCATCCGCCTCATCTTCCTGTGCGCCCTCCAGCACCTGTCTGATCCGCTCCTTCGTCATGCCCTTTCCATTATCCTCCACCGCGATCACAAGGAACCCGTCCTGAATCCTGGCTGTAAGCCTGATCTGTCCGATATCCTCCATCATCTCCTCGAAGCCGTGAACAATGGAATTTTCCACCACCGGCTGCAGAATCAGCCGCGGCACCAGACAGTCGCGGCAGTCCTCGTCAATCTCATACGCAATGTCAAATCCATCAGAATACCGGATTTTCATCAGATAAATAAATCCGTCCAGCACATCCAGCTCTTCTCCAAGGGTATAAAAGCCCGTATTGCTGCGGAAGGAGCAGGAAAGAATCTTCATCAGCGCCTCCGCCATTTTCCCGATGGAATCAAAATGAGATACCTGGGCTATGAACCGGATGGAGCTCAGCGCGTTTACCAGAAAATGCGGATTGATCTGGGACTGAAGAGCACGGATCTCCGCCTCATGCTTCTTTTGCTGATGGTCCGCATTTTCCGTTATCAGCGTATTCAGACGCCGTACCATCCGGTTAAAGGAATGAACCATAGTGCGCAGCTCCTCCTGACCGGATGGCTCCACATGAACCTCCAGCTCTCCCTGCTCCACCTGCTTCATGCCCTCCACAACCCGGTGCACCGGCTCCACGATATTTTTCAGGAAATATACAGAAAACATATAAAACAGGGCAAACAGAAATACCGTCACCGCCAGAATCGCCGCCGCTGCCGGATTAAACTGCCTGGTAAGCACATCCGCCGCCGCAATGTTCACAAATCTGCAGCCTGTCACCGGCTCCTCCGTCACGATGCAGACGTATTTTTTCCCATTGATCCGCCGCTGAAGCTGCCCGTCTTCCAGGAAAATCCGTTCCGGCTCCTCCTCTGCAAAGCCAGACACATCCCCTGACTCTCCAGTCATTCCTTTTAGCAGAGACGCCGCATTGGACGGATCCAGCAGAACCCGGCCCTTCCGGTCCAGAAGAACCGGCTGCCCAAGCGCCGGATCCCTGCTCCCATCCTTCATCATGGTTCCCACTCTGGAGGTCGTGAAAAGCGCCGCCATCTCGATCACCCCGTCCCGGTCCACATCCACCCCCGGCGACAGCGCCGCCGCAATAATCAGCATATGAGAGTTTTTCCTGGAGGTGGTGATTCCCCTGTCGTAGTAACCGATCTTCACCATATTTTTATCCGCCAGCGCCTCCTGATACCAGTCCGCCTGCTCCAGCTCCTCCCGGCTCAAAATCACGTCGTCCTTCAGATACGTAAAACGACCGCTTTTCATGTAAAAAACCGCTGACAAAATATCCTGAACCGGCACCATGGCATATTCAAAGGATTCACCGAGAATTTTCGTGTAATGGTAGCGCTCCGACACATCCTCCGTATCTGTTCTGGCCGCTGTCCGCACAATTTCATTGTTATTTACATAAACAAAATGAGACAGCCGCAGGGACACATCCTGAACCTCGCTCCCCAGAGCCGTGGCCATACTCCTCTGGGCGCTCTGAATATTCTTTACCGCCGCATCCGTCAGAATCACCCGGATGATCATCATGGAAATCACAATCACCGCCAGAATCGGCACCACAATCAGCGCAATAAAGCTGCCAAAATAAGCGCTTCTTAAATGTTTTTTCTTATCCGTCCACATATGGCTCCCCCCGCTTCCATCATCCGTTTTAATCCCAGCGGCGCCAAAAGCCCTGCCGCCAGATAGACCAGCTTCCACTGCAGCGCTCCCGGCATATAGCAATAGTAAATATTCTGTTTATACTGTTCAAAGCTGAAATCCGGAAACATCCCCGCATACTTCGCGGCCAGAGCAAAACCCGTCTTGATTACCAGAAAAATCATTATATGGTGCATCATGATGGAAAATGTATTTCTCCCAAAATACTCTGCGAACCTGTTGTTTTGAAAGGCCGGCGCCAGAATTTCCGACACTCTGATCCAGAAAGCAATGCCCAGAAAGCCCGTGATATAAGGAAGCAGATAACCAGTAAAATCCTGGCAGGTGCTGACAGAATAAATCAGTCTTTTCCCACTCAGAGACAAAAGAAAGGCAGCTCCCATGACAACGGCAAAATACCATCCGCTTCCCAAACGATCCTTTTCCTCCAGCTTGTCTCTGTAAAGAACGCCGCCTGCATAGAATGGCAGAAGAAAGAACAGCTTTTCCGCCGTCAGAAGAAAACCCTCCGTCCCCGCATGCTTCGCCAGGGCTACAGCCCCAATCCCTCCTGAAAGAAATCCCAGAAACAGAACCTTTCCGGATCGTCTCCCCGCCAGCCGCACAGCAGCCGCATACACAAGCTCCACCAAAAACAGCGCAGGCACGAACCATGCCGCATGATTCAGCGTAAACTGATAGCCCATGCGAAACGGCTCTATGAAAAGTGTCTTCAAGGTTACCGCCTGACCAAATACAAAGCCATATCCGCGCAGGAAGGACGCCAGCAGACCGTAAAACAAATTCCAGATATAATACGGAACCATCAGCCGCATAAATTTTCGCTTCCCATAATCCCACAGCCCCTCTCCATCCCGCAGCCTGAAAAAGTATCCTGAGATAAATACAAACAGCGGCATATGAAAGGAATAATAGGGAAACAGATTCCCCACGTCCAGAAGACTGTAATCTAAATGTCCATCCACCACAAAAAAGATCCCTAATATGGACAGAAGGCAGAATTTCATGTTTGTTTCCTGTTTTGTCATATCATAATCCCCGTTCTCCATTCTTCCGCCATTATAGCAAAAAAAGAAAGACTGAAAAAGTATTTTCAATCTTTCCTGTGATTTTCTGTCTTATTTTTATTCATGTACTCTCAAAACTGCATATTGAATCAATCATCCGATTACTTTGTTCCTC
>JAUNGW010000077.1 GCA_030524245.1 Eubacteriales bacterium | reverse complement strand
AAACAGCAGTGCAGATATATAGCAGTACAGAAAAACAGCAGGCAGGAGCGGAAACTCCCGGCCTGCTGTTTTGCCGTTCGGATCAGAGGTTTTAGTTCAGGCCAGACGCCTCAGCGCCGCCGCAAATGCCTCCACGCCCTCCGGCTTTGTGGCCCAGGAGGTCACCAGGCGGATGCAGGTGTGGGACTGATCCGGCTTTTCCTGGACGGAAAAGAGAAAATCTTCGGCCAGGGCCGCGGCTGTCTCATCAGGCAGCACCGGAAAGATCTGGTTGGCCGGGGATTCCCAGCGAAGGGGGATGCCGCGGTCAGAAAGCGCTCTGCGCAGCAGATCGGCCATCTCGTTGGCGTGGGAGGCCATATCCAGGAACAGACTGTTCTGGAACAGCTCCTCAAACTGGATGCCGGTCAGCCAGCCCTTGGCCATCATAGCGCCGCGCTGCTTGATCAGGAAACGGAAATCCTGCTTTAAATCCGGATGAAGGAGCACCAGGGCTTCTCCGAACAGGGCGCCGTTTTTCGTGCCGCCGATGTAGAAAAGATCGGTCAGCTCAGCAATGTCGGCCAGAGTCAGGTCATTGGCACGGCTGGCCAGGGCGGAGCCGAGGCGGGCGCCGTCAAGAAAGAGGTAAAGGCCGTGAAGCCGGCAGAAGCGGGACAGCTCTTCCAAAGCGGCTTTTGTATAGATGGTTCCCACCTCTGTGGCATCGGAGATGTAGACCATCTTCGGCTGAACCATGTGCTCGTCGGTGTGATGTGCGAGAACCCTTTGGAGCTGCTCCGGAGTCAGGATGCCGTCCGGCGTGGGACAACTCAGGACCTTGTGGCCGGTGGCCTCGATGGCGCCGGTCTCGTGGACATTGATGTGGCCGGTTTCCGCGCAGATCACCGCCTGGTGGGGGCGCAGGGCGCCGGAGACGGCCAGAAGATTCGTCTGGGTGCCGCCCGGGATAAAGTGGACGTCTGCGTCCTCCCGCCGGATTTCCCGGCGGATCAGCTCTCTGGCGTGAGCGGAATGGGAGTCGGTCCCGTAGCCGGGATTCTGTTCTAAGTTGGCTTCCATCATAGCCTGCAGGATGCGGGGATGGGCGCCTTCGCTGTAATCGTTGTTAAAGCTGTAAATCATGGGAATTCCTCCTTGGTTTTCTGATGTTTATCATATACCAGGCGGAAGGAAAATACAAGCGTCATCTCCCTTGCGGAAGCAGAGCTTTCGGGGTATAGTAATTGTATATGTATAAGCAGGTGTGGGGAAAGGAGCGAGAGAAAATTTATGCTGCCGGAATGGATTCATCAGATGGATATTGATCTTTTATTATTTATACAGGAGTATCTGCGGGCGGACTGGATGGACGGATTCTGGAGATTTGTGACGTTTCTGGGAGACGGCGGCTGGTTCTGGATTGTGACAGCCTGCCTGCTTATGATTTTTCCGAAGACGAGAAAAGCCGGGCTTCTGGCCGCGGCGTCCCTGGCGCTGGGCGCGCTGGTGACGAATCTGCTTTTGAAGACGCTGGTGGCCAGAGTCCGGCCGTATGATCTGTATACGGCCATTGAACTTCTGGTGGAGCCGCAGGCTGATTTTTCCTTTCCATCCGGCCATACCTGCGCCGCGTTTTCAGCAGCCCTGATCTACATGAGGGCGCTGAAGCGGCCGTGGAACAGGGCTGCGGTGATTCTGGCGGCTCTGATTGCCATATCCAGGCTGTATGTGGGAGTACATTATCCGACAGACGTCCTGGGCGGGCTTTTGGTGGGATGGCTGTCCAGCTGGATCGTGTGGAGACTGTCCGGACAGCGGCGGACAGCTGTCAGCTCCGCCCGAGATGCCGGTCAAAGAAGTCAATCATAAGCTCCTTTACAGCAGGCTGGAAGAATTCCCTGGAGCCGTGGGCGCCGTTTTTCAGCACATAGTATTCGGTGCGGCTGTCCAGTCCGGCCTGCTCCAGCTTTTCATAAAACCGGTCGCTGCTCATTTCCTTCGGCACCAGCGGATCGCTGTCGCCGTGGAGAATCTGCAGAGGACACATATCCGGGTTTATGAAGTTGACGGGGCTGGCAAGTGCGGCCCGCTCCTTTATGGTGGCGGGATCGCCGCCTATCAGGGCGCCGCCGTGGGTGTCCTCCAGCCGGTGCCAGCGGAAGCTGGGATCGGAGAACATTTTCTCTTCCCGCTCCATCAGAGCCTGTACGTCCACAGGACCGAACATGTCGCAGCAGGCCTGAACCCGGGAGGAGAAGCCGCTCCACTCGCTGCTCTCATAATCATCGGTATTCATGGCTG
This sequence comes from Eubacteriales bacterium, assembly GCA_030524245.1. Lineage (GTDB taxonomy): Bacteria > Bacillota > Clostridia > Lachnospirales > Lachnospiraceae > Brotaphodocola. The sequence continues at coordinate 10,357 of JAUNGW010000077.1, read as the reverse complement.
CGAAGGCGGAAAGGTGGGCGCCGGCGGAGCGGCCGAAGATGCCGATCCGGTCAGGGTCGATCTCATACTCTGCCGCGTGAGCCCGCAGGAAGCGGACGGCGGTTTTTACATCGATCAGCTGGTCAGGGAAGTGGCCCTCGGCGCTGCTTCTGTAATACATGGACGCGACTACGTAGCCGGCCCGGGCGAATTCTGTCATTTCGCCAAGCATCAGATTTTTGTCAGTGCCGCGCCAGCCGCCGCCGGGAACCCAGAGAAGGGCCGGCTTCATGGGGCGCTGCTCGCCGGAGTCGTCAGCTCCGGCGGCCAGCTTCATCTCGCTGTTTCCGTTGTACAGCAGGAAGGACATTTTCAGGTCCAGCGGATTGCCGTTTAAATCCTGCTGATGAGAATATACCACATTATCGATAAGGGTCAGGGTGGGATACATATTTCCCGGATCAAGTGTCTGCTTCATATCTTTTCATACCTCCATTAACCGTAAATCGGGAAGAATATATTAATTCCAATAATCAGCGCTATCATGACAATGAGCGCAAGAGGAAGCGTGAACTTCATCAGCTTAAAGGCATTGTGGTTGCCGATTCCGAATGCCATGATGGCGCCGGAGCAGCCGGTGGGCATTACAAACGCGAACCAGGAGGAAACGCAGCAGGTCAGCACAACGGCCTGGACGTTCATGCCTCCGGCCAGAGCGGTGGCGGCGGCGATGGGGCTCATCAGAGCCATGGTGCCCATGTTGGACAAAAAGTTTGTCATGACGGTGCATACCACGCAGAATACAACGGTTACGAACAGTCCGCTGGGATTGCCGCCCAGAATCTTCAGAACAGTCTGGCCGATCAGCTCGCCTACGCCGGTCTGTCCCAGTACCGTGGACATTACGCTCATTCCCGCGATCATCCATACCATGTCGCCGGTTAAGGTTAAGAGGATCTCCTGCAGGGGGATTACCTTAAACAGGATAAATACAAGGACGCCTGCGGCGGGAAGTACGTTGGTGATATCGCTGCCAAGCTGTCTGGTGAACATAAAGCCGGCCATAATTACGGCGAATACGCCGAAGATAACCATTTCATCCTTTTTGGAGATCGGAGCCTGATCCTTGACTTCCTTCACCTGGGACTTGTCAATGCTGCCGTTGGGAATCATCTTATAGAATACCACGCAGTAGATGGTTCCTGCAATCAGCGGAAGGATACCGGCCTTAAAATAATCAGTGATGCCTAAAAGGCTGTCTGCCGTCACCATTCCTTCATAATAAGAATTAATGGTTCCGGGCATGGTCGCGCCCATGCCGATGGGGATTTTTGAGGTGGCGATACAGTTGATGGTGGCCACTAAAAACAGCATCCGGGCCGGCGATAAGTCGCTGTCGTCATCCAGGGTCTGGATGAATAAAAGCATCACGGAAATGCAGGCAACCTGTCCCATAAGCTGGGAGAGGGCGATGGTCAGAAGGCAGAGCGCCACAACCATGAAGATTCCGTTTTTGCCCTCCAGACGTCCCATGACGCCGCGGAGCCGGTGAATCAGGCTTGTTTTTCCGATGGCGCTTGCAACCACGATCATAGGCGCAACCATCAGGGTTGTACTGCTTGACAGACCGGAAAAGGCCGTCTTTAAATCAGCGACGCCGGTGAGCACGAACATCACGCAGCAGATCATGGCGGTGACGCCGTAGGGCAGCTTATGGGTGAGAAGCATCACAACCATAAATGCCAGGATACAAAGTACGATAATCATTTGTGTTGACATGTTATATACCTCCGTTATTTTGTTGACACAGGATCAGCTCCTGACTGCATTATAAGCCGGACAGAAGGTCGGAACAATCCGTATATGCCTATATAAGTTATAAGCAAAAACTATACTTGTTCTTGACATCTGGAGCAGTTTGTCTGTATGATAGTGGCATAAAGGAAATGGAGGAAGATAGCGCTGTGAACACGAGAAGCATGCAGTATTTTGCCGCCATCGCCCAGGAGCAGAGCCTGTCCGGCGCCGCCAGAAGGCTTTCGGTTTCTCAGCCGACCCTGAGCGTGTTTCTGGCGGAGCTTGAGTCGGAGCTGGGGATGGATCTGTTTGTGAGGGATAAAAAGAAGCTGATTCCCACGCCGGCGGGCCGGATTTATCTGGACGCAGCGAAGCGGATTTTACAGATTCAGGATCAGACCTGTCAGACGATTTACCGGCTGACCCATGAGCCGCTGGAAACCATTGCCGTGGGCGCTACGCCCCTGCGCGGCTCCATCATGGTGGCGCAGATTTTTCCGGAGTTCAGCAAGCGCTATCCCAATGTGCGGCTGGATCTGAGGGAGGCCTACATGCGGGATCTGCGCAGTCTGGTGAAGGACGGAGCCGTATCCTTTTCCCTTGGGTCCTGCTATGACAGCGAGGATCCGGACTTTGATTACATCATCGTTTCCCGGGAGGAGGTGATTTTGTGCCTGCCCTCCTTCCACCGGCTGGCGCCTTTGGCGGCAAAGCCCGGGGAGCCGCTGACGGCCCTGGACGTGCGGCAGCTGGCGGACACGCCCTTTGTCTGTCTGTCCCACGGCACGTCTATCCGGGCGATTTCGGATAATATTTTTGCGTCTGCCGGCATCCGCCCGACGGTAGTGTTCGAGACGGACAACAACCTGGTGGTCAGCAATATGATCCGCCAGGGCGCCGGGGCGGGCTTTCTGCCCAGATCTGCCATGAGGGAGCAGGCTCAGGACGTTGTGTATTTTTCCATAAGCCCCAAGTATTATCTTTCTTTGAGCATCATTGTGGCGAAGAACAGGCAGCTGACAGAGGCGGAGCGCTATCTGGCCTATCTGGTGATCCGCAGGGACAAGGACAATGTGCTCTACCAGCCGTCCATGAATCAGTACGCCCGCCGGATTTTTCGGGAATTTGAGCAGAAGGGGTGAGAGGATGAATACACAGATATTAGAGTATATGATCGCCATTTCCGAGGAGAAAAGCATGTCCCGGGCGGCGGCGCGGCTTTTGGTTTCTCAGCCGGCCTTAAGCCAGCAGGTGAAGAAGCTGGAGAAGGAGCTGGACGCAAAGCTGTTTGTCCGGGAGAAAAACAGGATTCAGCTGACGGACGCGGGGAGAGTCTATGTCAATGGTGCCCGGTCGGTTTTAAGTATTTATGAAAACGCCATGTCTGAGATTGCCAGACTCAGGGAATCAGGGAAGAAGCGGCTCACGCTGGTTTACAACAACGCGCTGCTTCCGGTGTTTACCACGAGAATTCTTCCGGTGTTCACGGAGCGGCACCGGGATATTTTTATCAGCACCATCGACGGCAACGCCTCGGTGGCCAAGGACTATCTTACCGGAGGGCTGGCGGATCTGGCGGTGATGGCTACCAGAGAGCTCAGCCACAGCATGCTGGAGTACATCCCCCTTTATGAGGATGAGCTGACGCTGGCCCTTCCGCTGGGCCATCCGGCTGTCCGGCAGTTTAAACGGCAGGGGGTGGATTTTTCCTGCCTGGAGAAGGAATATTTTATTCTGAATCAGGGAAACAGTCATTTCAGGACACTGGAGAGGGAGATTCTGGAGCGGAATCATGTTACGCCGAATGTGCTCTGTGAAATCAGTGATCTGCATGCCTCGGTGAACATGGTGAGAAACAAAAAGGGCGTGGCCTTTCTGCCGAAGTCCATGGATCCGAAGCCGGCGGGCTATGTGAGGTTTTCGCTGGATCCGCCGGCTGTGTTCCATGTGGTGGCGGCTTATCACAAGAGCATTGTTCTGTCAGAGCCGCTGAGAGATATGATTATGGTTCTGCTGCGGGAGTACGACTGCCAGGGGGAGTCTGCATGTTCGCCAGAGCCTTCTTAAACTGCCGGCTGAACAGGAATACCGTAAAGCATACGGCGCAGAAGTCGGCCACCGGCTCCGCCATATAGACGGAGGTGGTGGGATCCTGCGTAAGGATTCCCGGCATGATGTAGATCAGCGGAATCAGCAGGACGAATTTCCGCATGACAGCCACGGTGATGGATTCCTTCGCGCAGCCCAGCGCGGTGAAGGTCATCTGGCAGGCCAGCTGGATGCCGAACAGGAACATACAGGCCATGTAGATCCGAAGGGCGTGCTTTGTGAAGGCAAGAAGCTCCGGATCGGAGGTGAACAGGGAGGCGAAGCCCTGAGGCGCCAGCATGACGCCCAGCCACAGCAGAACGGCGTAGGTCATGCTTGATTTCAGCAGCAGCCGGAAGGTGCTTTTTACCCGGTCTGCATTTCCTGCCCCGTAGTTGAAGCTGATGATGGGCTGCGCACCCTGGCCGAGGCCCTGCAGAGGCAGCATGGCGAACATCATGACGCTGGTTAAGATGGTCATGGCGCCTACGGCGATATCGCCGCCGTATTTTAACAGAGACGAGTTAAAGCAGATGGAGATGATGCTTTCGCTGCCCTGCATGACGAAGGTGGACATGCCGAGGGCAACGCAGGGCAGGATGACAGCCGGCTTAAGCTTCATGTTTTTCAGGCGGATTTTCAGCCGGGTCTTTTTGCCGAGCAGGAAGGCCAGCACCCAGATGCAGGACAGGGCCTGGGAGATCACGGTGGCCAGCGCTCCGCCGCGGACGCCCATATGGAATCCGAAGATAAAGACCGGATCCAGGATGATGTTGGATACGGCGCCGATCAGCACGGAGAGCATCCCTGTTTTGGCGAAGCCCTGGGCGGTGATAAAGGCGTTCATGCCCAGAGTCAGCTGTACGAAAATGGTTCCGGCAGCGTAAATATTCATATAGCTGACGCCGTATCCGATGGTGTTTTCGCTGGCGCCGAAGGCCAGAAGGAAGTTCCGGTTGAACTTCAGCAGAAGCGCCGTCAGAATCACGGAAATGACAAGCTGCAGGGTGAAGCAGTTGCCCAGGATCCGTTCTGCCGCATCGTATTCATCCTTTCCCATGTGGATGGACGCCCTGGGGGCGCCGCCGTTTCCCACCAGCATGGCGAAGGCGGAAACGATCATGATCAGGGGCATGCAGACCCCTACGCCGGTGAGAGCCAGAGCTCCGGTTTCCGGGATATGGCCGATATAAATCCGGTCTACAATGTTATAAAGCATATTGATCACCTGCGCGGCGATGGTGGGAAGGGCCAGGCGCAGCAAAAGCCTGCCTACCGGCTCTTTTCCGAGAAAATCCTTGTCTTCTGTCATGAGTGCCTCCTTTTTTCCAGAGATTTCTTTGAGTTTTCCATAATACGGCGGTTAAAATCGCCAAACTGCCGCCGCTCCGCCGGAGTAAATCCGTCAAATAATTCTTCCAGAAATACGTTCTGGATCTGCTCCAGGGACTCGGTTACAGGATTGCTTTCCGGCAGCAGGGAAAGATGGATTCTGCGCCGGTCCTCCGGATCCACGGTTCTGGAGAGCAGGGACTTCTGAATCAGAGATTCCACTGCCTGGGACACGTGGCCCTTGGACAGCATCCGCAGCTCCACGATGTCCGCCGCCGTATCCAGCCCCGGATTGTTTTTTAAAAAGCCGATGATGGTGGCTTCCATCATGGTCAGGTGATACCGGCTGCAGATATCCCGCAGGCACAGCTCGTGAAGCTTGGTGATGTGCCGCAGATTGATAAGAAATTCCGTGGCCTGGGCCATATCCGTTCCTCCTGTTCTGTGTGGTCTGCCAAACTGTATCCCGTTTAAACTGTTTTGAATAAAACGGTTTAAAATAAAACTAATTTCAAGGGATATTATAGATGAAAATCAGAAAATGTCAAGAGAATTTTCGGTTTGAAAACTATGGAAGAAATCTGGAAAATGTGTTATTCTGAACAGGATATTATGAAAGCAGCGGGGGGAGTAAGTATGAGTACGGGAAAGAAAAAATTGGATTTGACAGACATCAGGATGGTGCTGCTGGCGGCAGGTCTCTGCTGTTTTCTGTGGGGGAGCGCCACTCCGGCCATTAAGATCGGTTATAAGCTGTTTCAGATCGACGCGGCGGATACGGCGTCCATTCTGATGTTTGCGGGAGCAAGGTTTCTGCTGGCAGGATTTCTGGTGATCGCCTATCACAGCCTGACAAGCGGCCGGTGGATCATGCCGCCGAAGAAAGCGGGGACGGCGATCCGCAATCTGGCCCTGTCCCAGACCATTTTCCAGTATCTGTTTTTCTATGTGGGACTGTCCAGGGCCACCGGCGTTCATGGAGCGATTATCACGGGAACCAATGTGTTCTTCTCCATCCTGTTTGCCAGCCTTGTTTTCCGCTACGAGAAGCTGAACGGAAGAAAGCTTTTAGGATGCGGCCTTGGCTTTGCGGGGATTGTGATTGTGAATCTGGCAGGAGCAGGCTCTGAGGGGCTGTTTGACGTATCCTTCCTGGGAGAAGGCTTCGTGCTGTTGGCCCAGGTGTTTTACGCCATCTCCGGCGCTCTGGTGAAAAAGTATTCCAGGGAATTTGATGTGGTAACCTTATCCGGCTATCAGTTTATGCTGGGCGGGCTGGTTCTGCTTCTGATCGGGGCTGCCTGCGGCGGATCCCTGGCGGGGGCTGTGGGCGTATCGGCCTTTGTCCTGCTGCTCTATATGGGCTTTTTGTCGGCAGTGGCCTACACCCTGTGGGGCGTGCTGCTGAAGTATAATCCGGTGAGCCGGGTGACGATTTTCGGGTTTATGAATCCCATGTTCGGCGTTCTTTTGTCGGCGCTGTTTCTCGGAGAGGCCGGACAGGCCCTGACCTGGAACACGCTGGCAGCCCTGGTTTTGGTATGTCTTGGAATTTATGTGGTCAACGGAGGAAAAAACAGTTGACAAATGAAAACAGCTGCGGTATACTCCACTCAATTAAACCGATGAAGCGGAGATAACGGTAATTATGATTCCACAGAGAGCCTGCGGTGGTGAGAGTCAGGTGAACCCCAGATTATCAAATGGACCGCCGAGGGTGCAGTCAAATGCGCGGTGATTTCGCGCAGAGTATTCTGCAACGTGTGGGCATACGTCAGTTGCCGGGGATATGCTGGTATCCCGCAGAGTGCGCAATTCCTGAAGGATTGCGAATCAAGGTGGCAACGCGGATAGATGATCATTTTATTCGTCCTTGACAGAAACGTGATGATACGGGTCTGTCAGGGACGATTTTTTGATATCATAGGAAAGTGCGTCCTATGATACAAAAACGAACTGCGGCGGAACAGCTGAACATAATGACAGGAGGAACGGTTCTATGAAAATATCACCCAGTATGGAAACAGTCAGAGAAATCGCGGCCACGGGGCAGTATCAGGTGCTTCCGGTAAGCTGCGAGATTCTTTCGGACATCTGTACGCCGATTCAGGCGCTGCGGAAACTGAAAAACATATCGGCTCACTGCTATCTGCTGGAGTCTGTGGCGGAGAGGGAAAAATGGGGCCGCTACACCTTTCTGGGCTATGACCCGAAGCTTGAAATTACCTGTATGGACGGGGAACTGAAGGCGGGAAACATCCGGCTCCATACGGAGCACCCGGAGAAATTCATCCGCCAGGTGCTGGCGGATTACAAAAGCCCCAGTTTTTTGGAACTGCCGCCCTTTACCGGCGGTCTGGTGGGATACTTTTCCTACGATTATCTGGGATACAGCGAGCCGGCGGTCAGAACAAGGGTGAAGGATGAGGAAGCCTTTAAGGATGTAGACCTGATGCTGTTTGATAAGGTGATCGCCTTTGACAATTTCCGCCAGAAGCTGATTTTAATTGTGAACATGCCGCTGGCGGATGTGGAAACGGGGTACAACAAGGCGGTTCTGGAGCTGCAGCAGCTGGCGCGGCTTCTGCAGCACGGCGAGGAGAAGAAGGAGCCGGGCGGACATCTGACCGGGCCGGTGACGCCGCTTTTCGACCGGGAGACTTACTGCGGCATGGTGGAGCGGGCGAAGGAATACATCCGGGAGGGGGATATTTTCCAGATTGTCCTTTCCAACCGGCTTTCCGCACCCTTTGAGGGAAGTCTGCTGAATACCTACCGGATCCTGAGAACTTTAAATCCGTCTCCGTATATGTTTTATTTTTCCGGGACGGACGTGGAGGTGGCCGGGGCTTCGCCGGAGACTCTGGTGAAGCTGGAGGACGGAAGGCTTCAGACCTTTCCGCTGGCGGGAACAAGGCCGAGAGGAAAGAACGAGGAGGAAGATCTTGCGCTGGAGGCGGAGCTTCTGGCGGATGAGAAGGAGCTGGCGGAGCATAATATGCTTGTGGATCTGGGGCGCAATGATCTGGGGAAAATCAGCCGGTTCGGCTCGGTGAAGGTGGATAAGTTCCACTCCATTGAACGGTATTCTCATGTGATGCATATCGGCTCCACCGTGAGCGGGCAGATCCGGGAGGACGCAGACGGGCTGGACGCGGTCAGCGCCGTGCTTCCGGCGGGCACACTTTCCGGGGCGCCGAAAATCAGGGCCTGCCAGATTATCGGGGAGCTGGAAAACAACAAGCGGGGGATTTACGGCGGAGCCATCGGATATATAGATTTTACGGGAAACATGGATACCTGCATTGCCATACGGATCGCTTATAAGAAAAACGGGCGTGTGTTTGTCCGGAGCGGAGCCGGAATCGTGGCGGATTCGGTGCCGGAGCGGGAGTATGAGGAGTGTATCAACAAGGCCAGGGCGGTGGTAAATGCTTTAGAGGCGGCAAAGGAGGCGGACCAGTGATTCTGTTGATTGATAATTATGACAGCTTTTCTTATAACCTGTATCAGATGGTCGGCGAGCTCTGCGGGGACGTGCGGGTGATCCGCAACGATCAGCTGACGGTGGATGAGATCCGGGCCCTTGAGCCGGACCGGATCATTCTTTCTCCGGGGCCGGGACGGCCGGAGGACGCGGGAGTGATCATGGACGTGGTGAAGGCGTCAGCAGAGGGCGGCGCAGTTCCGGTTCTTGGCGTCTGTCTGGGCCATCAGGCTATCTGCGCTGCCTTTGGAGCCACAGTGACCTACGCCAGGCAGCTGATGCACGGAAAGCAGTCGGCGGTGCGGTTCGATACGGGCAGCCTGCTGTTTCGGGGGCTTCCGGAAACAGCGCCGGTGGCCAGGTATCATTCCCTGGCAGCCGATCCGGACACGATTCCCGGCTGTCTGAGGGTGACGGCAGTGACGGGGGACGGGGAGATCATGGCAGTAGAGCACAGGGATTATCCCATTTACGGCGTGCAGTTCCATCCGGAATCCATCATGACGCCGGACGGAAAGAAAATGCTTGAGAATTTTATCGGTTTACCCGGCAGAGCCGGATGAAAAACGCCTGTTCTGAACAGAAAGGGAGGATGACAAAAATGATTAAAGAGGCGATTGTAAAAATTGTAAGCAAAGAGGACCTGACCTACGATGAGGCATATACGGTGATGAACGAAATCATGAGCGGGGAGACCTCTCCCACCCAGAACGCGGCGTTTCTGGCGGCTCTTTCCACCAAAAGCGCCAGGGCAGAGACGAAGGACGAGATCGCGGGCTGCGCGGCGGCCATGCGGGCGCACGCCACACGGGTGGACGCGGGAATGGATGTGTTTGAAATTGTGGGAACAGGCGGAGACAATGCCCACAGCTTTAATATTTCCACCACCTCGGCGCTGGTGGCGGCCGCAGGAGGCATGAAGGTGGCAAAGCACGGCAACCGGGCGGCCTCATCCCAGTGCGGGACGGCGGACTGCCTGGAGGCTCTGGGGGTGAACATCAACCAGAGCCCGGAGCTGTGCGTGAGGCTGCTTCGTGAGGTGGGCATCTGCTTTTTCTTCGCCCAGAAATACCACAGCTCCATGAAGTATGTGGGCGGAATCCGAAAGGAGCTGGGCTTCCGGACGGTATTTAATATTTTAGGGCCGCTGACCAATCCGGGAAGACCGTCCATGCAGCTGCTCGGCGTTTATGACGAGTATCTGGCGGAGCCGCTGGCCCAGGTGCTGATCAGCCTCGGAGTGAAGCGGGGCATGGTGGTGTACGGCCAGGAAAAGCTGGATGAGATTTCCTTAAGCGCACCTACAACGGTCTGCGAGTTTAAGGACGGATGGTTCAAGACCTATACGATCACGCCGGAGGACTTCGGCCTTGAGCGGTGCAGAAAATCCGATCTGACAGGAGGAAGCCCTCAGGAGAATGCTGAGATTACGAGAGCGGTCCTGTCCGGAGCGCAGGGGCCGAAGCGGGACGCGGTGCTGATGAACGCAGGTGCTTCCCTCTATATCGGAGGAAAGGCGGAGTCCATGAAGGATGGAATCCGGCTGGCAGGAGAGCTGATTGATTCCGGAAGGGCGATGCAGGTGCTGGAGCAGTTTATTCAGGTAAGCAATTCCTGAAGATAGTGTCAAGTGATCTATGAAAAACTGGGCTAAAAAAATAGGCTCAGATGAAC
>JAUNGW010000076.1 GCA_030524245.1 Eubacteriales bacterium | reverse complement strand
CAGAACAGAAAGCTCCGGAACGGCGGACGGCGCAGATAAAAGAAGCGGAGTACAGATTACAGAGGACTGCGGAGAGGAAGAGCGATGAAGGAAAGACTGGATGTCCTGCTGGTGAGCCGCGGCCTGGCGGCCTCCAGGGAGAAGGCGAAGGCTGTCATCATGTCCGGCAATGTCTATGTGGATGGACAGAAGGAGGACAAGGCCGGCTCCATGTTTGAGGACAAGGTGAATATCGAGGTGCGGGGAGCCGCGCTGAAGTACGTAAGCAGAGGCGGCTTAAAGCTTGAAAAGGCTATGACCCATTTTGACGTGGAGCTTAAAGGGAAGGTCTGCATGGACGTGGGATCATCCACCGGCGGATTTACGGACTGTATGCTGCAGAACGGCGCGGTGAAGGTGTACGCGGTGGATGTGGGACACGGACAGCTTGACTGGAAGCTGCGGCAGGACGAGCGGGTGGTCTGCATGGAAAAGACGAACATCCGCTATGTGACGCCGGAGGATATCGGGGACCGGATTCAGTTTTCGTCCATCGACGTGTCCTTTATCTCCCTGACCAAGGTGCTGGGGCCGGTGAAGGCCCTTCTGACGGAGGACGGCCAGATCGTCTGCCTGATCAAGCCGCAGTTTGAGGCGGGCCGGGAAAAGGTGGGCAAGAAGGGCGTAGTCCGGGAGAAATCCACGCACCTGGAGGTGATTGAGAATGTGATGGAGTTTGCTGCGGGGCTTGGCTTTGAGATCAGGAATCTGGAGTTTTCGCCCATCAGAGGGCCGGAGGGCAACATCGAATACCTGCTGCATCTGGTGAATCACCGGGAGGGAGAGGCGTTCCGGAGCCGTCAGACCGACGCGGCGGCGGTGGTGGAGGAGGCCCACAGGACTCTTTCGCCGGCTGGTTAGGTTACAGGAGAGAGGCATGAAACATTTTTATCTGATTGCAAATCCCGGCAAGGCGGGAGCAGGCCAGGCAGCCGTGGAGATCGCGGCCTACCTGGAAAGCCGGGGAGCCAGGGTGGACGGAAGAGACGAGCACAGGCCGGGAGCGGGCCACGCGGGCGGCTATACGGACGCCGGCTCCGTGCCGGACGGCGCCGAGTGCGTGATCACCCTGGGAGGAGACGGAACGCTGATTCAGGCGGCCAGAGACCTGGTGGAGCTGGGGCTCCCCATGATCGGGGTGAACCTGGGGCATTTGGGGTATCTGACCCAGGTATCCCACAGCCAGTCGGTGGTTCCCATGCTGGACGCCCTTTTGGAGGACCGGTTTACGGTGCAGAGGCGGATGATGCTGGAGGGAGAGATCACCGGCGGCGGAAAAAGCCGGAGGGGCATCGCCTTAAACGACATCGTCCTGACCCGGCGGGATGTGCTGCAGGTCCTGAATTTTCAGGTACTGTTAAATGGCATATTCTTTAATGAATATATGGCGGACGGCATGATCGTGGCGACACCCACCGGGTCCACCGCCTACAATCTGTCGGCGGGCGGGCCGATTGTGACGCCGGAGGCAAGGCTGATGGTGCTGACCCCGATCTGCGCCCACTCCATCAATTCCAGAAGCATCGTGCTGTCGTCGGAGGATCTGATTTCCATCCGGCCGGTGGACGGGGAGCAGAAGGCGCAGACCGCTGTTTTTGACGGGGATCAGGTGCTCGATTTAGAGCCGGGGGATACGCTGACCATCCGGCCCTCAAAAAAGCACACCAGGCTGATACAGCTGGACAACGCCCCGTTTTTAGAAAATTTAAAGAAAAAAATGGCCCGTATTTAAGCCATGGAGGAGGAGAGACATGAAACTGGAACGGCACAGCAAGATTGTGGAACTGATTGGAAAGTATGATATTTCAACTCAGGAGGAGCTGGGAGAGCGCCTGAGGGAGGCGGGCTTTCAGGTGACCCAGGCGACCATTTCCCGGGATATCCGCGAGCTGAAGCTGACCAAGGGCTCGCCGAGCCGCCGCGGCCGTCAGCGCTATATGGTGATGAACAGCTCCGAGGGCATGAGCGAGAAGTACATAAGAATCCTGAAGGACGGATACTCCTCCATGGATATGGCGCAGAACATTCTGGTGGTCAAGACCGTGTCCGGCATGGCTATGGCCGTGGCCGCGGCTCTGGATAATCTGCATTTCTATGAGATCGTGGGAAGCATTGCGGGGGACGACACCGTTATGTGCGCCGTGCGCAGCGCCGACGATACGATTGTTCTGATGGAAAAGATCAAAAAGCTGCTGAAATAAAGAGGGGGCGATACCATGCTGCTGGAATTACATGTGAGAAATCTGGCGCTGATCGAGCAGGCGGATGTGGAGTTCGGGGACGGACTGAACATCCTGACCGGAGAAACCGGCGCGGGCAAATCCATTATCATCGGCTCCGTGAACCTGGCGCTGGGACAGAAGGCGGCCAGGGAAAGCATCCGCAGCGGCGCGGAGTACGCCTGGGTGGAGCTGGTGTTTTCCGTGGAGGAGGACAAGCGGCCGGCGCTGGAGGCGCTGGACGTGCATCCGGATGAGGACGGGCTTCTGATTATCAGCAGAAAGCTGCTTCCCAGCCGCAGCATCAGCAAAATCAACGATGAGACTGTCACCGCGGGAAAGCTTAAGCAGGTGACGGGGCTTTTGATCGACATTCACGGACAGCACGAGCATCAGTCCCTGCTGCACGCGGCAAAGCATCTGGAGATTCTGGACACCTACGCCAGACGCCAGGCGATGCCGGTGAAGCAGGAGGTGGCCAGGGCCTACGGACGGTATCAGGAGCTGGCCGCCCGCCTGGAGGAGCTTTCCGGAGACGGGGAGAGCCGCCGCCGGGAGGCGGATTTTCTGCGCTACGAGGTGGATGAGATTGAGCGGGCGGACATCCGGGAGGGCGAGGAGGAGAGACTGACGGAGCAGTACCGCCGTTTTTCCAATGGCAGGAAGATCCTGGAGTGCCTTTCCGCCGCCTATGAGGCGGTGCAGACGGAGGGGCTGGGCCAGGCCATCCATCAGCTGGGCCAGGTGGCCGGTTATGACGAGGCCTTAAAGCCCATTCAGGATCAGCTGTACGACGCGGAGTCTATTTTGTCGGACGCCCGCCATGCCATCGGCTCCTATATGGAGGAGGCGGACTTCGACGAGTCGGAGCTGGCTTCCATTGAGGAGCGGCTGGACCAGATCCACGGACTTCAGGCCAAGTACGGCGCAACAGCCGCCATGATCCAGAAATCCCTCGAGGAGAAGAAGCAGCGGCTGGACGAGCTGGAGCACTTTGACGAATATAAAAGACAGACACAGCAGGAATATCAGCAGGTGACAGAGGAACTGGAGCGGCTTTGCGGACAGCTTTCCGGGATCAGAAGGCAGGCGGCGGAGTCTCTGACGAAGCGGATCCGGGAGGGGCTGAGCGACTTGAACTTCCTGGACGTGCAGTTTACCATGGAGTTTGAGCGGCTGGACCACTATACGGCGGGCGGCTTTGACAGTGCGGAGTTTAAGATTTCCACCAATCCCGGTGAGCCGGCGCGGGCCCTGGGCCAGGTGGCCTCCGGAGGCGAGCTGTCCAGGATCATGCTTGCCATCAAGACGGTGCTGGCGGACAGCGACGATATTCCCACGCTGATTTTTGACGAAATCGATACGGGCATCAGCGGCCGCACGGCGCAGAAGGTGTCGGAAAAGCTGGTGATCATATCCCGCAGCCATCAGGTAATCTGCATCACTCATCTGCCGCAGATCGCGGCTATGGCGGACTGCCATTTTGAGATTGCGAAAAGCTCCGGAGACGGAAGCACGAAAACAAAAATTCATCAATTAAAGCAGGACGAGATGGTGGAGGAGCTGGCCAGACTGCTGGGCGGCGCGGCCATCACCGATGCGGTGCTTCAGAACGCCAGGGAGATGAAGAAGCTGGCAGAGAAAACGAAGCTGGCGGAAGCGCCCTGCGCGGAGTAATCTGGCGCCGCAGGCGCCAGGGGGTATTTTGACGCCAAAACTGAAATAAATGAAAAAAATCCTCAACAGGTGCCTCTGTACCGGAAAACCGCTTGCAAATTTCCAAAGCATTGTGTTATGAAATACGTTAGTATAAACAAACAAGCGGAACGGGACGGAGGATGAGAGCTATGGAGGACGGAAGGCGGCTGACAAAGAGCCAGCTGGAGTATTTTTCCCTGTATATGAATTCGGCGGGACGGGAGAGTGCGGTGACGGCTTTGTCGGTGAAGCGCAATGTTTCCAGGCAGGCGGTGCTGAAGGGCTATGCGGGACTGATCGAGAAGGGGATTCTCGATGAGGAGCGCAATCTGACAGAATACGGCATGGAGTACTGGGCGTGGTACAATATGCGCCGCCGCATTCTGACAGACTGGTATACGGAGCACGGTGTGCCGGAGGAGGACGCGAAGGCGGCGGCGGATCTGCTGCTGGCGCTGGCTCCGCTTTCGGTGATCGACATGATGACGGACAAATGCCTGGCCTGCAGCATGTGCCAGAAAAACGACCTGGGCGTCATGGGAAAGCACCTGCTTCAGGGCGTTGAGCTGGGAGATTATCTCCCGGAGGGGAATTACCCGGTGTATTTTGAATTCTGCCGGCTGGATGATGAAAGCCGTCTCTCCATGGCGGACGACGCCTTTGAGAAGCCGGGACTGCTTTCAGTGGGCGAGAAGGGCAGCGAGCTGATTCTGAAGCGGATCCGTATCAGCCATATGTCGATGCTCAGCAAGCGGGAGATGATCGGGAAGATGCGGACGGCGGAATACACGGTCAACAACCGGAGAAAGCAGACAAAAATCGACGGGGATCTGATTCGGATTTCCGCGAAGGATATTATATGGGATCTGACGAAGGGCGACGGCCTGGTGCAGGGAAAGCTGCAGATGGCCTTCACCTGTACTGCGGGGAAGCATATGCCGAAGGCGGAGGCAGTGATGCATATTCATCTGGTGAAGGAGAACGGCCCGGACAGGCCGTCCCGATAGTGAGAAAAAAAGATGCAACCGCAGGTTACATAGTTTCTTATTTTCTGAAAAGCACGTATTTAAAGGAAATTCTATTTCTTCGTAAGGCAAAAACAGGAAAAAATCACAACCATGGGTTACACAGTCTGACGAAAAAAAGCTGTTGACATCAGGATATAAATTCCATTATGATCGTTGCAGGAAAACGGAATAAGGGGACAGACCAGCAGGTCTGTCTCTGATTTTTGACAGTGTGGTTAGCGCGTGCTAACTATACTTTTTGGCAATAAGTTAGCTTATGCTAATTGAAAATGGCAGACAGGGAGGACAATATGAGCTTTGATAAAGAGCTGCGTCGCTTTCAGAAGGATCTGAAAAGGGGAAAATACAGAAAGGCCGCCGGCGCCGGCTGTCTGGCCGTGGCGCTGGGCTGCGGAATCGCTCTGGGCGCTTATTACGCGGGAAGCAGGAGTGCGGAGAAGGAGATCGACGCACTGCGGGAACTGAAGGAGGCGTCGGCCCAGCTGGGAGATACCAGCGACCTGACCGTAGGCGGCAAATCGGTGATGATGAAGTACGAGGAGCTGTTTGCCCAGAACCCGGACATGATCGGCTGGCTGTCCATCGATGGAACCAGCGTGGACTACCCGGTGATGTGGACGCCGGAGGATCCGGACTACTACAGCCAGCGGGGCTTTGACAAAAAGGAGAGCAAGAACGGGCTGCTGTTCATGGACGGCTCCTGCAATATGAACGGCTACGGCGGCAACGTCATTATCTACGGCCACAACATGAAGAACGGAAGCATGTTTGCCGATCTGTTAAACTACCGGAACGAAAGCTATTTCCAGGAGCATCCGCGGATTCAGCTGGACACCCTTTCCGAGACGCGGATCTATGAGGTGTGCGCGGTGCTTCAGTCGGCGGATATGGACAAGCTGCCCTTCGGATTTACCACGGCGAAGGACGAGGACGCAGAGGCCGTCATCGAGACGGCCAGGGACGAGGCCCTCTACGACACGGGAGCGGATATGCGCTACGGCGATGATTTTCTGACCCTGGCCACCTGCGACTACAGCGAGAAGGACGGGCGCCTGGTGGTTATGGCCCGGCGTGTGGAATAGGGGGAAGGAAGGATGAGAAAAGGTATCAGAGGCCTGCTTACTGTTATGGCGGCCCTTGTTCTGACCGCCCTGGCGGGAAGCGGCACAGCCTGGGCCATGGAGGCGGGGGCCTACCTGGTGACGGTGACGCCCAGCTACACGGATCCGGAGACCGGGCGGATCGAGGATCCGGGAAACAACGAGGCCATCGGCCAGGGGATGACCCAGAAGCTCTGCGGCCCCCAGGGACTGCTGGAGGTGGACGCCGCAGGAAATATGTACCTGACGGTGCGGTATTTTATGAGCCAGTTCGTCAGCGACGTAAGCTTCGAGGAGCGAAACGGCGGCTCCTACCAGAGCCGCTCATGGGAGCGGGTGCAGGAGCGGGCCGCCGTGTCCGGAGCCTCCAACATCGATGAGAAATACGGCAGTACCGATTACCGGATTCCCATTGGGAGCACAGATTCCGTGTTCCGGGGAAAGGCCTATATCGAGCCGATGGGGCGGAGCGTGGTGTATTTCTTCACCATATCCGGACCGACAGCGGGAAGCGGCGATTTTGTGACGAGCGCGGTTTCTGTGGCGGCGGCGGAGCCGGAGGTCCGGGAGTCAGCGGTCCGGGAGCCGGAGGCCGGGGAGTCCTACTACGAGGAGGACAGGACAGAGGACAGGACGGAGCAGAGAGCGGATGAGGAGCACGGAGCGGGAGCCGGCCGGCAGGAGGAAGCCGGGGAGTCCTCCGGCGAGGGGAGCAGCCGGACGGAGGCTCTGGATTTCAGCCGGGAGGAGAACGGAAGCGGAAACGCAGATGATCCGGTGACGGGCATCCCCCAGAGACCTTCCGACTTAGGAAGCGGAAACGCGCGGCAGACCGGAGCGTCCGGCGGCGCGTCCGGGGCGGCGGACGGAGACTACAGCCTGGAAACCAGGTATGAGCTTTCGGAGGTGCCCCTTGGAGAGGCCAGGAGGCTGACGGAGCCGCTTCTTGAGGCGGCGACGGGACTGACCGGAGCAGCCGGCGACCGGGCCGATCAGCTGGCGGCAGAGCAGGAGCCCGGCGGAGGGGAGTCCGGCGGAAAAATGTCTGCGAATCAGAGGATTATGGCGGCGCTTCTGGGTGTTTCAGCGGTTCTTCTGATCCGGTTTGCCTGGGGAGCCGTCCGGGGAGGACGGTCTGGCCGGAGGGCTGAAGAAAGAGAGGAAGGGGACAAGGGAGATGAAGCACAGTAGAAGCGGAAGGAGAAGACTGGCGGCGGCGCTTCTTGGCGCGGCAGCGGTCTGCCTGCTGGGCGGCTGCGTGGATCAGAGCGCGGCGGGAGCCGGAATGCGGACTTCGGCGGAGACGGGGACCGGGGACGGACTGCAGGACGCGGACTCCATGCGGATCGTGGCCACCAGCCCCGCGGTGGCGGATATCATGGCGAGACTGGATGTGGATCTGGTGGGCGTGCCCAGCTCCAGCCTGTCTGTGCTGCCTTCCCGGTATGACGACGCCGTCCGGGTCGGAACGGCCATGGGCCCGGATATGGAGATTATCAAAACCCTGAACCCGGACTGTGTGATCGGCCCGGCGTCCCTGCAGACAGATCTGGAGCCGAAGCTTGGGGCGGCGGGGCTGGAAGGAATCTTCATCAATCTGGAAAGCGTGGAGGGACTTTACAAGGGAATCAGCCAGCTGGGTGTCCTCCTGGGGAGACAGGAGGAGGCGGAGGCGCTGGTGGATGAATTTTCCCGGTTTTACTACGCCTATCAGAATGAGAACGAGGACAAGGGCAGCCCGACGGTGCTGGTGCTGATGGGACTTCCCGGCTCCTACGTGGTGGCCACGGGACAGAGCTATGTGGGCAGCCTGGTGCGCCTGGCAGGGGGAACCAACGTCTACGAGGATGAGGAGAAAAACTTCATCACAGCCAACACGGAGGACATGCTGTCCAGGGATCCGGATATTATCCTGCGGGCGGCCCACGCCATGCCGGAGGACGTGGTGCAGATGTTCGCGGACGAATTCGAGAGCAACGACATCTGGAAGCACTTCCGGGCGGTGGAGGACGGCTGCGTCTATGACCTGCCCTACGACCAGTTTGGCATGAGCGCCAAATTCAACTATCCGGAGGCGCTGGAAACACTGAAACCGATGCTGTACGGGGAGGATGAGTGATGGAAGAAAGCAAGAAAAGACCGGCGGCGGCCTCCTTCGCGGCGGTGATTCTGCTGCTGCTTGTGATGATTTACGCGGCTGTCAATACGGGAAGCATCCATGTGACCATGGGACAGCTGCTCGACGGGCTGTTCCGGGCATACGATCCGGACGTGGCCACGGTGTGGGACCTGCGGTTCCCGCGCATCATCATCGCCCTGCTGGGCGGTGCGGCCCTGTCGGTGTCCGGCGTGCTGTTCCAGGCCTGCATGAAAAACCCCATCGCGGATCCGGGAATCATCGGCGTCAGCTCGGGGGCAAGCTTCGTGGCGGCGCTGATTGCGGGACTGTTCCCGTCGCTGTATTTTCTGACGCCGTTTCTGGCCTTTGCAGGCGGCGTGCTGGCCTGTGTGCTGGTGTATCTGCTGGCCTTTAAAAACGGGCTGAATCCCCTGCGGGTGATTCTGGTGGGCGTGGCGGTCAACGCGGTGTTCTCCGGTCTGACCCAGGCCTTCAACTCCATGACCGGCGGGAACCTAAGCGGCGTGGCGTCCATCGCCAACGCCAGTATATCCCAGAAAACCTGGGAGGACGTGTATATCCTGACCGGATATGTGGTTCTGGGGCTGGTGCTGGCCTGGATGGTATTTTACAAATGCGACCTGCTTTCCCTGTCAGACCAGACGGCGCGGGGGCTGGGAGTCAATGTGACGGCGGCGCGGATCGCCGTGTCCCTGATCGCGGTGGTGCTTGCCAGCATCTCCACGGCGGAGCTGGGGGTGGTGTCCTTTATCGGACTGATCGTCCCACATATCGCCCGGATCCTGGTGGGCTCCGGACATAAGCGGCTGATTCCCTTCTCCATGCTGGGCGGGGCGTTTCTCATGCTGCTGGCGGACACCCTGGGGCGGACCATCGCGGCGCCCTACGAGATCTCCGCTTCCATCCTGCTGTCCATCGTGGGCGGCCCGATGCTGATTATTCTCATAAGGAGGAGCGATAAGACCTATGGAGTATAATGTGGAAAATCTGTCCTTCTCCTACGATGGAGAGCACGGGGTCATCGATCATCTGGATCTGCGGATCCAGGAGGGGAAGATCACGGTGCTGATGGGAGCCAACGGCTGCGGCAAGAGCACCCTCTTTAAGCTGATGACGAAAAATCTCTATCAGGACGAGGGGCGGATCACCCTGGACGGGACGGATATCGACGATCTGTCCTTAAAGGAATTTGCCAGGCTGGCGGCCATCGTCCATCAGAACAACACCGCGCCGCCGGATCTGACGGTGGAGCGGCTGGTGAGCTACGGAAGGACGCCGTACCTGAACGCCTTTCAGACCACAGGCGGGGCGGACGACGCGGAGGCCATCGCCTGGGCGATGAAGGTCACCAACACGGAAAAGCTCCGGAAAAAGCACGTATCAGAGCTGTCCGGAGGCCAGCGGCAGCGGGTATGGATCGCCATGGCCCTGGCGCAGGAAACACAGATATTGTTCCTTGACGAGCCTACCACCTATCTGGATATCCGGTATCAGATCGAGATATTGAAGCTGGTGCGGCGCTTGAACAGGGATTACGGCATGACGATTATCATGGTTCTTCACGACATCAATCAGGCCATGGAGTACGGAGACGTATTCGTGGGCATGAAGGACGGGAAAATCCTGGTGGAGGGAAATCCGCGGGAGGCGGTGGACAGCGATGTGCTGGAGGAGCTCTACGGGATCCGGCTGCCGGTGGCGGAGATCGATGGAAGGAAGTTTGTGGTGGCGGTTTAGGCGGTAAGCGCCGCCGGAGAAGCTGCCCCTCGCTTGTGGGGCGTGGGGCAGAGACAGCCTGCCTTACTCTTGAGGGGAGTGAGGCAGACACATAATTTACGCATATCTTTCTGCAAAGCCTGATCAGCTTCGCAGGTAAAAAGATAGAAGAGGGAAGCCTCCGGTTTGTCAGCCGCAGGTATGCGGGACGGCAGTGGAGTACTACACTGCACACAGGACAGAAAAGGAGAGCCGAACTCCGGGAAACTATTAAATAACACTTATGTCCGCAAGAGGCGGAAGAAAGGAGAAAACAATGAAGTTTTCCAAGAGAATTGTATCTTTAATGTTAGCAGCAATGATGGTAATGGCAATGTCCCTGACGGCATTCGCGGCACCCAGCGTGAAGATGTATGGCTATATGAATGGCGAGTATAAAGAGTCCAACCATACAGCAGCATTTATTGGAAGCGTTGTGGATGAAGGCGATGGTGAGTATACAATTCAGTTTGTAAAGGCTAAGGTTTATGGTCAGGAAGGTTATATCGCATCTATGACAATCAATGGGACAACCTTTACGGCTAATCCATTAACTGGTGCAATGACGGTGAATTTTGATTATAATCCGACGGTTGAGGTGACAGATGGTGTTTACGGACAGGCCATTTCCTATGCAGTCAATGTTTCAGATAGCACACATCCGAACAGTACTGGAGCGCTTGTCATCCAGTAAGAATCAGGTATTAAAGTTTTTCTGATAACCTGTATGTTATACGGTTCTGGTTAGCTGTGTTGTTTGAACCGGCAGGAATGAAATATGGGAGTATGTGGTACTTCTATAGCTTGAGGGGATCGAAGCTATTATTTTTGAGAATAGTAGCTTCGATTCTTCTTGTCCTGTATATGGTTTCAGAAAGATTAACCGTTGGGAGGAAATATGAAGCAGTTTAAACAAAAAATAGCTTTTTTGATGTCATTGATCATTTCCTTGTCGTCGCCTGCCCAGGCGCTGACTACAGCTTATGCAGCAACGAAAACTGTGCGTGCGGAAAATACAGAATCGGAAACCTGGATTATTCCAGCACAAAGCTATCAGCAGGTTGTCGAGGATTTTGCTACACAAGGTGTAATAGGTACAAATAATCAAACTGCCATGGAGATTGACAACAGGGCGTTAGTTACCAGAAATTCGGATGGAACTTATCATATTAAGCTTCGCTATTCGGGATATCGTATCCATGATATTGTACAGGTAGTGAATCCTGAAAAAAACGAAGAGGCAATGAAATATGTACAGGAAGTTTATGGGATGCCATATATATCAAGCCTGCATTGGGGAGATTTTAATATCAAGCCGTTCGAGGATTTTTTGATATTCGGAACAACTGAGGCATCAGTATATGAAGATTACATTGCTCCCAATATTAACGGAGCTGCGAATTACCTGTATTTTACTAAAGATAATGAGATTAGTATTACCCAAGCAGATAAAGAAATGGATACGGGCTATATCGAATTTGATATGGCAGATTTGTCAAATTATATCATTATCAATGATTGTTATTCATATAGTCCAACATCTTCTATTGCTGATTCAGCATTTGTGATTGACTTAAAAGAAAAAGAGGCGGTAGCGGTGCCGGAAACATTAACATTCAGTCCGGGTGCTTACGTGATGGGATATGATTGGACAAATTATATCAGTGGAAAAGAACAAAGTATAAATGTGAGAAATAGTGATAATACTGTGCAGGAATATTTGTACAGTGTATTTGAGAATGAAGTTTCTGTGACGATTGGTGAGAGTGGGGAGTTGGAAGCAGTTTTCACGATAAAACAGGACATTACAAATCCACCTGTTTCCATTGTTGTTGCCGAGAACAGAGACACAAGCCGGGGGACGATAGGCTCTTTAAAAACGTCTAGGAAATGGGCGTACGGCAAAGATTTAATGGGCATTACCTATAGCGATAACTTATTGGAAAATAATTCGGAAGCAAATCAGGTTTCAATTTCTTTTAAAGATTTGTTTGACGGAAATATTATAAAGATTCAAAGTGGATCTGGGACGACTTATTTTGGACATCTGTGGCTGACGGAGGGGGTACGCAGTGATTCGCAGGAAATAACGGTGGAAGACAAAGGCGTGATTCTGAATGGCAATACGAACGCGCTTCCAGGCTTTAGTAGTTTTGAAGTTTTGAATCCAACGCTGGAGGACGCAGGCGATTCCATTCAAGAAGGAACTGCAAAAGCGATTAAGGCTTTTTCAAAAACGGATGAGAGCTATCGGGTATATCAATACAGAATCTACGACAAAAATCAGCATCGTATAGAGCCTGATGGGCGATTTACAATTGATTTTCCGATACCAGATGATTTTGAGTTTGAGAGTACCGTATATCTTTATGCATCAGAAAAAAATTCGCTAGTTAATGGTGGATATGGTCTGCCGAGCGGAGAAACAGAATTCATCGAATTAAATGGGAAAAAATATTTAAGATTGTCCCCGAAAAATTTGTCAGATGCATATTATACGATTGTTATGTACGACCAGGGAGCTCCTTTGAGCAGTGAGGATCTGGCGGTGCTGGAGGAGGGCTATTACAAAGTCCGGCCAACGCTTGGCCTGATCAGTGAGGGGATGACCGACCGGCCGTCCATGAGTGCAGCTGCGATCAAAGACAGGGAAGCGGTGCTGGAGGTAGTCAAAAAGGGAGAGGAGTATAATCTTTACTTTGATTTGAACGGCGTGATGGCAGCGGGATCCTATGGATATGTATACAAATGGCTGACCTACCAGGGCGCTGATCAGAATATCAA
>JAUNGW010000235.1 GCA_030524245.1 Eubacteriales bacterium | reverse complement strand
AGGCGGGCAGGCATTCAGACCGTAAGAGGTCATCACATCCATCACAAACCGCGTTACTCCCTCATATCCTGCTCCCGGCATCAGTACCATGGCCTTTCCGGGAAGGGTACATCCGCCACCGGCCATATATGCATAAATTTCGCACTGATCGCTGTCCGGAATAATATCCCAGAAAACGGTAGGCGTTCCCTTTCCTACATTTTTCCCTGTGTTGTACTCGTCGAAGGTTTCCACGCTGTTATGGCGCAGAGGGGCTTCAAAGGTCGCCTTCACCACCGCCTCCTTCAGAAGCGCTTCCAGCTCGCCAATCAGCGGAAATCCTGTCCCGCATTTTACCCAGAACTGCAGCACGCCCGTGTCCTGGCAGCTTGGACGATTCAGCGTTTTTGCCAGAGTCTGGTTCTTCTTCATGGTTTCATAGATTACCTTGGACAGCGGGCTGTCCTCTTTCTCCGCCAGCTCGTCCAGCTTGGCGATCACATCATCCGGAAGTACCTTACCAATATGGGATACAAAATTTGCCATATATGTGGTAAGCTGCTCCACCTGTTCCTTTTTACTGCTCATCACTTTTTATTCCTCCTGCTCCTGCTATCATAAAATTTGTCCCTTTACGGGAAAAACGGAAATGCAACTGGTAAAATAATCATACTGACCGCTGTGGCAATCACGATCAACGGCAGCCCGGCCTTTACATAATCCATAAAGCTGTAGCCGCCTGCTCCCACTACCATGGTATTGGCAGGCATTCCGATCGGCGTCGCATAGGCACAGGAACCGCCGATCACACAGGCCATCAGGACCGCTCTGGGATCCGCACCCATTCCCTCCGCGATGGAAAGACAGATCGGAACCATCAGCGCCGTTGTTGCCGTGTTGGACATGAAATTCGTCAGCACACAGCAGAGAATAAATACCACAAAGGTCAGAATATACGGTGAAGGTTCTGCTCCCAGGGCTGTCATCACCGTTGACGCGATTTTCTCACCGGCTCCTGTCTCCGACAGGGCAGCCGCCAGAGAAAGTGTTCCGCCAAACAGGAAAATCGTTCTTAAGTCAATGGATTCCAACGCTGCTTTTTCCGAAATCACACCTGTAAGAATCAGGGCGAGAGCGCCCACACATCCGGAAATACACAGCCTGATTCCGATCCTGTCCTCAAAAATCATGGCAAGCAGCGTCAGAATCAGAATCGCCAGGGATAAATACTGCTTCCACACAGGCACGTCTTCAAAGCTTTTCGAGGTATCAAAGGCTCTACTGTCTCCTCCCTCTTTATTGGGGAGCAGCCGGAAGCCAATCGTTGCATAAAACAAAATTCCACAGACTAAAATGGGAAGTCCTACAATGGCATATTCAAAGAAGCCAAAGCTGAGCCCGATTTCCTGCAGGCTGCTCTGGGCAATCAGATTGCCCGGCGCGCCGATCAGCGACAAGTTGCCGCCCATAGCCGCCGCAAATACCAGCGGCATCAGAAGCCTGGAACGGGAATGTCCGGATTTTGCGGCAATTCCAATCACGACCGGAAGCAGCACAGCCGCTGTTCCCGTGTTCGATAAGACTCCGCTCATCAGTCCTA
>JAUNGW010000234.1 GCA_030524245.1 Eubacteriales bacterium | reverse complement strand
CAGATCCCCCAGGGCTATCACATCTTTAGCGTGATCGACGCCAACCAGAATACCTATTTCCAAAAATCCATGTACGTGGGCGACGGCATGGCGACCATCGCCATTGTCAACTCCGCAGGGGGCCTGAACCTGCTGTCCATCGCAGACACTGCCTGCCCCACCACCAACACCACCTCCTGTTTCAGGGTGTGCAACCTGGCCTACTACAGCGGTCCCATCAACGCCTCTCTGGGAAATATTTACTTTAACTCCATAAACTTCTCCCAGGTCACCAGCTTCAGTCCCATGGCCTCCGGCAGCTATACGCTGAGAGTCGCCCGCTCTGCACGCCCGGAAACCGCGCTCATCACCACAAGCGTCAACTTAAATCCCAGGCGGATCTATACGCTCTACGTCCTGAACTGGAATCCCTCTCTGGACACAATCCGCACGCTGCTGGTGGAAGACCGGAGAAATTAAACGGACAAAAACCAACCGCACACAAATGCGAAAAAGCCATCCGGAACCGAATGGCTTTTTTGCCTGTCTGCCGCTACTCAGCGGACTTTTTTGGAATGTACTGTTCGAAAACCTCTTTCGATTTCTCAACCACCACTTTGCTTCCCCCGTCGTTCTTCACATCCTCCACCATACTCACCATGAGCAGCGGATTTTCTAGGTTCAGGTCCTTGGTGTACACCGCAAACCATCCCAGTTCCGTGCCGGTGGCGTCGTCCTTGGAAGCCTTGATCTCCGCCGTACCGGTCTTTCCGGCCAGCACAACGTCGTCCCGCATGGCCTTATGCCCGGTGCCGTGCTCCGAACTGACCACCTTCACCAGGTCGTTCTCAATGATCTCTGCGTTTTCCGGCTTACAGGCGTTTTCAATCCAGGCCTCCGGGGCGGGATTCTCCTTATAAAGGAGATACGGTTTTAGCACCGTCCCCCGGTTGTGGAACATGGTATACAGAGAGGCCAGATGGACTGGGTTGATCAGCACCTGACCCTGCCCATATCCGCTGTCGGCCAGTTGAATCTCCGTGCCGATGGTCTCCGTGTTGGAATACTGTGCCTTTGCCACCGAAATCTCAAAGGGAACCTCCTGGTTAAAGCCCAGCGTCTCCAATCCCTTCATAAAGTCCTCGCCGCCGATCTTTAAGGCAGCTTTGGCAAAGTAAATGTTGTCGGAATAGATCAGCGCGTTCTCCAGGTTGACCGGGCTGTAGCCGTGCAGCGTCGTCACGTAATAGCGGCCCCAGCTCCCGTCCTTCTGCCAGCTGAGACCCGCCGCATCCTCTCCAAAATTTTCCTGGGGGCCAACCGCTCCCGTGGACAGGCCGATGATTCCTGTAATGGGCTTGAAGGAGGAACCGGGAGCGAAACGCTGACGGAAGCGGTTGAGCATGGGATTTCGCTCGTCCTCGTTGAGAGCCGTCCATTTCTCCTGGGACATGCCCAGAATAAAATCGTTGTTGTCATAGCTGGGCGTATTAACCAGGGCCAGCACCTCCCCGGTGCGGGGATTCATCGCCACGGTGCAGCTCTTGCGGTCCTGAAAGGCGTCGTAAATGGACTGCTGCAGGCGGCTGTCAATTTACGACGCCTTTCAGGACCG
>JAUNGW010000075.1 GCA_030524245.1 Eubacteriales bacterium | reverse complement strand
CGGCCCTGGCAGCCTTTTCTTCAGCGGCTCTGGCAGCCGCAGCCTTCTCCTCGGCAGCTTTGGCAGCCCTCTCTGCTTCAGCTCTGGCGGCAGCTTCCTTTTCTGCCTTTTCCTTCGCGGCCTTCTTCTTCTCTTCTTCTCTTCTTGCCGCTTCCAGAGCCCGCTCCTCTTCCTCGCTCATAACTCTCGCACGAATAATGCAGGACTTTCCTCCAAACAAACCAAACAGGCCGGAGCTTTCCCTCTGAACGACCTCGTACTGCAGATGCTCACTGGTAGTCTGCAGCTCGATCAACGCCTTTGTAATCGCCTCGTCCAATGTTTTCGCAGATACTGTGATCTTTCCATCCATTGCCCGCACCCCCTTATTTATTGTGCTTTTCGTTGTATTTGGCAACCATATTGGCCTTGGCGGCAAGGCTGCCCGGCTTGGCGTCCGCGTTATAATACCTGCTGGACTCCTCTACCTGTTTTTTTGTCCTCTCCATTTTCTGTTCACGAAGACTCTGCTCCCGCTCTGCCGCGGCCTGAATGCTCTTTAAGCTGGCCGTTGCGTTCTGGTTGATCTTCTGGGGCGGAAGGCCCTTCTTTTCGCGCTTTTTGTTCGCCTTCTCAACATTCCTGCGGATCAGCTCGTCCATATCCACACGGTTTAAGTAGGCGTTTACAACCAGCTGCTGAAGAATCATAAATACGCTGGAAGCCACCCAGTAAATACCGATGGCCGTCGGGAAGGTAAAGCAGAACCATACGGACATCAGCGGCATCACCACGTTCATCTGCTTCATCATCTGAGCGCTCATATTATTATCATCGTTCTGAGACTTTGGCTGATTGGACATCATCAGCCTGGAGCTGTACCACTGGCTTAAGCCGGCCAGAACCGGGATAATCCAGGCAGCGGAAAAGCCTGCCTCCCAGGGATTTGTAGCCAGGTTAATTCCGAAAAAGCTGTTCATCCGCTCAATCGCCACGGAATTAGAAGCAATCACGTCCGCCGCTCCCGGAAATGCCTTTCCAAGCTCGACCCACTGAGCCGGGTTCAGCTTGTAAAGAATATCAACCATCTTGTTGGCCAGAGTCTCGCCGGTTACTCCCGTCAGATCCCCGATCGCGTTGATTCCCGTCAGGGTAATGTTGTGGTCTGTGGCAAACTGCATCAGATTCGCCGCAGCGCCCTCGCCCAGCGCCTCCGCGCTGGCTGTGCCGGTGATCGCGTAAACCACCTGCATGAAATACTCCTTAACCTGCGTCACATATGCCGGAATACTGTAGATAACCCGGTATAAGGCAAGCATGATCGGAAGCTGAATCACAAGCTGTAAGCAGCCTCCGGTCATGGACGTGCCGTATTTTTCATAAACCGCCTTTGTCTCCACGTTCATCTTCATCATGGAGTCATTGTCTTTTTTTCCTTTATACTTGTTCTGAATCGCCTGAAGCTCCGGCTGCATAACAGCCATCAGCTTGGAAGATTTCTGCTGCTTGATCGTCATGGGAAACATAAGGATCTTTACAACAAGCGTGAATAAAATAATAGAAAGTCCGATGTTCATCACGCCGAATGCGCTGGTAAACTGGAACAGTCCATTCATAATCCATCCCAGTACCTGGGAAATGGGCCCCATAAACGCCCCCTGAACCTTCGTCAATACTAAGTAATCCAATCTGCTACCTCCTCATACGTTACGGAACTGGATCATAACCGCCTTCTGCCCATGGATGACACCGGAGTATCCTCTTCACAGACAACCATAGTCCTTTCACCACGCCATACTTTGTCAGTGCCTCAATGGCGTATTGAGAGCACGTAGGCGTGTAAATACAGTGAGTCCATACCTTCATCGGGGATAAAAATATCTGATACCCGCGAATCATCAAAATCAAAATTTTTTTAATCATACACTCACTTCGATTCTCTTAAAATGTTATGCAGTCCGCACAGGTGCAAAAATGCACGCTCAACCGTCTTATAATCTGATTCCTTTGCGGCGGCCCGCGCCACCACCACGATGTCTAGTCCAGTCTCTAATATGTTTTTATTTAACCGGAAGCTCTCTCTCACCAGACGGGTCAGACGATGACGCACCACGCTGTTCCCCACCTTCTTACTGACAGAAATCCCGATCCTCGTATCCGGGCTGTCCGTCTTTTTCACATACATGACCAGCTGCCTGTTGGCCATGGATCTTCCCGCCCGGTATACCTTCTGAAAATCCTGATTCTTCCTGATACTTGGAAATCTTTTCATATTTTTTTACGGTATTCATTTTGCTGCTGAATAAAGTTAAGGCCACAACCTTGCTTTCCTGATTGTGGCCTTGATTCTTCATTAAGCGGATAATTTTGCTCTGCCTTTTGCTCTTCTTGCAGCTAATACTTTTCTTCCACCCGGAGTACTCATTCTAGCTCTGAAGCCATGAACCTTAGACCGCTGTCTGTTCTTTGGCTGGAAAGTCATCTTCATGGCGCAACACCTCCTCTTATAATCGCTTATCTGTCAAACATATTACGACTATTTTAATTAAACATCTTCTCAATTATATAGAAAACATCTGGCTTCGTCAAGCTTTTTTGTAAACCTTTTTTCAAAAAACGGCCTGTTGACAATGTGAATAAGTTATCCACAGGTTGTGGATAAGTATGTTGATAAATTTTCCGAAACGGTCATCTTTTTTCATTTTTCATTGAAAAAATGATGGTTTTGTTATACAATGGTTTTAGATTGGGTTTATATGCATATCCACAATTTTATGTGGAATATCCACAGACACAGTGGATATCACCGAAAAAGATTAGGAGATTCAGGTATGTTAGAAACACTGAAAGAAAAGTGGGAGCAGGTACTGAAGTATCTGAAGGAAGAATATGAGATATCAAAAGTTTCCTTTGAGACCTGGCTGCTCCCTTTAAAAATTTATTCTATAAAGCAGCCGGGCAACGTGGTTCAGATCATTGTCCCCGACGCCAATTTTCTCGGATATATCAAGAAAAAATACAGCGTCATGCTGAAGGTTTCCATCGAGGAGGTCACGGGAATACCCTGCGATACCGTTGAGTTTATCGTTGAAGATGAGATTGAGGGAAGCTCCTCCGGCAACCAGCTGATTGACAACGGACAGAACGCGGTCAGTCCCGTTACCCTGCAGAACGCCAATTTAAATCCAAAATATACCTTCGACTCCTTTGTGGTAGGCGCCAACAACAATCTGGCCCACGCCGCATCCCTTGCCGTGGCGGAATCTCCCGGCGAGATTTACAATCCGCTTTTCATCTACGGAGGAGTGGGACTTGGAAAGACGCACCTGATGCAGTCCATCGCCAATTTTATTTTAAAGAACAATCCAAAGGCCAAGATTCTTTACGTAACCTCGGAAAAGTTCACCAATGAGCTGATCGACGCCATCCGTAACAAAAACAACATTTCCACCACGGAATTCAGGGAAAAGTACCGCAACAATGATGTGCTTCTGATTGATGATATCCAGTTCATCATCGGCAAGGAGAGCACCCAGGAGGAGTTCTTCCACACCTTCAACGCGCTCCACGAAGCGAAAAAGCAGATCATCATTTCCTCGGATAAACCGCCCAAGGAGATCGAAACTCTTGAGGAACGGCTCCGCTCCCGGTTTGAATGGGGACTGACTGTGGATATCCAGTCTCCGGATTACGAGACCCGTATGGCGATTCTGCGTAAAAAGGAGGATATGGAAGGCTACAATATCGACAATGAGGTGATCAAATACATCGCCACCAACATTAAGTCCAACATCCGTGAGCTGGAGGGCGCTCTCACCAAAATCGTAGCTCTTTCCAAGCTGGAAAAGAACAGGGAGATCAACATTGCCCTGGCGGAAAAGGCCTTAAAGGACATCATCGCTCCCGGCGATAAAAAGGATATTACTCCTGAATTTATCATTGAAATCGTAGCCGACCACTTCAACCTGACCCCTCTGGACCTTACCTCCCAGAGAAGAAACAAGGAAATCGTCTACCCAAGGCAGATTGCCATGTATCTCTGCCGTTCCATGACAGAAACCGGTCTCCAGAATATCGGAAAAGCCATGGGCGGACGGGATCACACAACGATTCTCCACGGAATCGAAAAAATTACATCCGATTTGGAGGGCAATCCTACCCTTCAGAACACCATAGATATATTAAGGAAAAAAATCAGTCCACAATAATTATGAGTTATACACATTTTCCTGTGGATAACCCGGGTAAAAAATGTGGATAGTCTGTGGATGTGTTTTTATGTAAACCACGGCGGATTTTGGGCCTGTGGATAAAGCAAAGCTTTTACCCAGAGTTCAGGACAGTTATCAACATAGTTATTAACGTGAAAAACCCTTTTATTTTCTGGCCGAAACTGAGTTTTACACATACTCACAGCCCCTACTACGATTACTACGGAATTTAACTATATATATCTTTATATAGCGCCGCATTCAGACAGAAAGGAAGTTATCAACATGAAGCTCCAGTTTCAGAAAAACGAGTTATTAAACGGAATCAATATTGTATCCAAGGCCATTCCTGCCAATACCACCATGCCCATTTTAAAATGCATCCTGATCGATGCAAGCGCTGACGAGATCAGGCTTACAGGCAACGACATGGAGCTTGGCATTGAAACGAAGGTGGAGGGATCCATTCTGGAAAGAGGAAAGCTCGCCATTGACGCAAAGCTGTTTTATGAAATTATCAGAAAATTGCCGGAGGGAGAGCTGCCTGTAACCATTACATCTGACAGCCGTTTCAACACAACGATTGAGTGCGAAACAGCGATGTTCACTATCCAGGCGCAGGACGGAGAGGAATTTTCTTATCTGCCCTACATTGAGCGCGACCAGTATATCTGCTTAAGCCAGTTCACCTTAAAGGAGGCTGTCCGTCAGACTATTTTTTCCACTGCCCCCAACGACAGCAACAAGATGATGGGCGGAGAGCTGCTTGAAATCAGGGACAATATTTTAAAGGTGGTGTCTTTGGACGGACACCGGATTTCCATCCGTAATATTGAGCTGAAGGATACCTATGAGAACCGCAAGGTGATTGTTCCCGGAAAAACTCTTTCCGAGATCAGTAAGATTCTGACCGGCGACAATGAGAAGGAGGTGCTGATTTTCTTCAGCAAAAACCATATTCTCTTTGAGTTTGACAACACGATTGTGGTTTCCAGACTGATCGAGGGCGAATATTTCAAGATCGACCATATGCTTTCCAGCGATTATGAGACCCGTGTGAAGGTCAACAAAAAGGAGTTCATGGACAACATTGACCGCGCCATGATCCTGATCCGCGAC
The DNA here is from genome assembly GCA_030524245.1 of Eubacteriales bacterium. GTDB lineage: Bacteria > Bacillota > Clostridia > Lachnospirales > Lachnospiraceae > Brotaphodocola. The sequence continues at coordinate 7,809 of JAUNGW010000075.1, read as the reverse complement.
AGCGACAGAAAGCCGATTATCCTGAATGTGGAGGACAACAACGTAAACATGAAGGTGAAATCCTCCTTCGGCTCCATGAACGCGGACGTGATGGCCCATAAGTCCGGAAAAGATATTATGATCGCCTTCAATCCCAAGTTCCTGCTGGATGCGCTGCGGGTTATCGACGATGAGGACGTGGAGCTTTATATGATGAATCCCAAGTCCCCCTGCTTTATCAAGGACGAGGCCGGCACCTATATTTATCTGATTCTGCCGGTGAACTTTATCAACGAAGCATAATCATCAGACAGTATGACTGGAGCGGAAAAAAATGGAAATAATTAAACTGAGAGACGAATATATCAAGCTTGGCCAGGCGCTGAAGGCGGCCGGAGCGGCAGAGTCCGGCGTGGACGCCAAGCACATGATCGAGGAAGGGCTTGTGAAGGTCAACGGTCAGACAGAATACCAGCGGGGCAAAAAACTCCGTGAGGGAGATGTGGTTACGTGTAAGGGAGAGACAATCCGGATAACATTATGATTATTGAATCCATTGAACTGAAAAATTATCGGAATTACAGTGAATTACATATGGATTTTCATCCCGGAACCAATATCCTCTACGGAAATAACGCTCAGGGAAAGACAAATATTCTGGAAGCTGTCTACGTGTGCTGCACCACAAGGTCTCATCGGGGCAGCAAGGACAGGGAGATGATACATTTCCATGAGGATGAGTCCCATATTAAGCTGGGGATCCGGAAGAATGACGTTCCCTACCGGATTGACATGCACTTAAAGAAAAACAAAGCCAAGGGAGTTGCAGTCAACGGGATCCCGATCCGCAAGGCCAGCGAGCTTTTTGGAATTGTCAATGTTGTATTTTTTTCGCCGGAGGATCTGAATCTGATTAAAAATGGCCCGGCGGAGCGGCGGAAATTTATTGATTCGGAATTATGTCAACTAAATAAGCTGTACGTTCATTCTCTGGTTTCCTACAACCGGATTCTGATGCAGAGAAACAAGCTGTTAAAGGATCTGTTTTTTCATCCGGAATATGAGGAAACTCTGGATGTATGGGATATGCAGCTGGCTCAGTACGGAAGAGAGGTTATCCGGTTCCGCAGTGAGTTTACAGAGCAGCTCAACGATATGATTTTCGGCATTCACAGGAACCTGTCAGGGGGCAGAGAACATCTGCGGATTGTATATGATCCCAATGCTTCTCTGGAGCAGCTGGAGGATGGAATTAAGAAAAGCAGAGATCAGGATGTCCGTCAGAAAACCACCCTGGTCGGTCCTCACAGAGACGATATCGCGTTTTATCTGGACGACATTGATATCCGCAGATTCGGATCCCAGGGACAGCAGCGGACAGCGGCGCTTTCCCTGAAGCTGGCGGAGATTGAGCTGGTGAAAAAGCTGGTGAGGGATTATCCGATCCTGCTTTTGGACGACGTATTGTCAGAGCTGGACGGCCAGCGGCAGAATCATCTTCTGGCGGCCATCACCCATATCCAGACCATGATCACCTGTACGGGTCTGGAGGATTTTGTGAATAACAGATTTCCGATCAACAAGCTGTTTCGGGTGGTGGACGGAACGGTGATCAGTGAAAATTAGACTGGAAACAAATTGATTTATCAGGAGGAAATAACATGAGTGCAGAATACGGAGCGGACCAGATTCAGATCCTGGAGGGACTGGAAGCAGTCCGAAAACGGCCTGGTATGTATATCGGCAGTACTTCATCAAGAGGTCTTCACCATCTCGTTTATGAGATCGTGGACAACGCGGTGGACGAGGCGCTGGCCGGTTATTGTGATAAGATCGATGTGACGATCAATGCAGATAATTCCATTACTGTAGTGGATGACGGCCGTGGAATTCCGGTAGGCATTCAGAAAAAGGCAGGTATTCCTGCGGTAGAGGTGGTATTTACTATTCTTCACGCCGGCGGCAAGTTCGGCGGCGGGGGCTACAAGGTGTCCGGCGGACTTCATGGAGTGGGAGCTTCCGTTGTGAATGCGCTTTCCACCTGGCTTGAGGTCCGTGTCTATCAGGACGGAAAGATTTACCAGCAGCGGTATGAGCGGGGCAAGGTGATGTATCCCTTAAAGGTTGTCGGGGAGTGTCCGGCAGACAAGCACGGAACAGAGGTTCATTTCCTGCCGGATCCGGAGATTTTTGAGGAGACGGTTTATGATTTTGAGATTCTCCGTATCCGGCTTCAGGAGACGGCCTTCCTGACCAAGGCTCTGCGCATTACCTTAAAGGACGACAGAGAGGAAAAGCAGGAGAAGACCTTCCACTATGAGGGAGGAATCCGGGAATTCGTAACCTACTTAAACAAGGGCAAGGCGCCTCTCTACAACGAGGTGATTTACTGCGAGGGGCTGAAGGACGGCGTGTATGTGGAAGTGGCCATGCAGCACAACGATTCCTACACAGAGAATATTTACAGCTTCGTAAACAATGTAAATACGCCGGAGGGCGGAACCCATCTGGTGGGACTTAAAAACGCCCTGACAAAGACCATCAATGAGTATGCGAGAAAGAACAAGCTTTTAAAGGACAGCGAGCCGAACTTAAGCGGCGAGGATATCAGAGAGGGTCTGACATCCATTATCAGCGTTAAGATTGAGGAGCCGCAGTTTGAGGGACAGACAAAGCAGAAGCTGGGCAACAGCGAGGCCCGCGGAGCCGTGGACAGCGTGGTCAGCGAGCAGCTCACTTATTTTCTGGAGCAGAACCCGGCGGCGGCAAAGACCATCTGCGAGAAGTCTGTGCTGGCTCAGAGAGCCCGCGCGGCTGCAAGAAAGGCGAGAGATTTAACGAGAAGAAAGACGGCCTTAGAGGGCATGGCCCTTCCTGGAAAGCTGGCGGACTGCTCCAACAAGGATCCGGAAAAGTGCGAGATTTTCATCGTTGAGGGAGATTCCGCAGGCGGTTCTGCGAAGACGGCCAGATCAAGAGATAATCAGGCTATCCTTCCTCTGAGAGGAAAAATCCTGAATGTGGAGAAGGCGCGTCTTGACAAGATTTACGCCAATGCGGAGATCAAGGCCATGATCACTGCCTTCGGAACGGGAATCCATGATGATTTTGATATATCAAAGCTCCGTTATCACAAGATTATTATTATGACGGATGCGGATGTGGACGGCGCTCATATCAGCACTCTGATGCTTACGTTTTTATACCGGTTTATGCCGGAGCTGATCAGGCAGGGGCATGTATATCTTGCCCAGCCGCCCTTATATAAGCTGGAGAAGAATAAAAAAATCTGGTACGCCTACAGCGATGAGGAGCTGAACCAGATTTTAAAAGAGGTTGGCCGTGATACCAACAATAAGATTCAGCGCTATAAGGGACTGGGAGAGATGGACGCGGAGCAGCTCTGGGAGACTACCATGGATCCGGAGCGAAGAATTCTTCTTCGTGTAAACATGGACGATGATGTGGCTTCTGAGCTGGATCTGACCTTTACCACATTGATGGGAGATCAGGTGGAGCCGAGAAGGGAATTTATCGAGGCAAACGCGAAATATGTGCAGAACCTGGATATTTAAATCCGGAGTGCAGAAAGATCCGTGGAATCACCGCGTAAAAAGGAGAAATTATGGAACCAAACATTTTTGATAAAGTTCATGACATAGATTTGAAATCCACCATGGAAAAATCCTATATCGATTATGCCATGAGCGTAATTGCAGCCCGTGCTCTCCCCGATGTAAGGGACGGCTTAAAGCCGGTGCAGAGAAGGGTTCTGTATTCTATGATCGAGCTTAATAACGGGCCTGACAAGCCTCACAGAAAATGTGCCCGTATCGTCGGCGATACCATGGGTAAATACCATCCCCACGGCGACAGCTCCATCTACGGCGCCCTGGTTAATATGGCTCAGGAATGGTCCACCAGATATCCGCTGGTAGACGGTCATGGAAATTTCGGCTCTGTGGACGGCGACGGCGCGGCTGCCATGCGTTACACAGAGGCCCGGTTAAGTAAGATTTCCATGGAGATGCTTGCGGACATCAACAAGGACACCGTGGATTTTGCGCCGAACTTTGATGAGACGGAGAAGGAGCCTGTGGTGCTGCCTGCCCGGTATCCGAACCTTTTGGTCAATGGTACCACGGGTATTGCCGTTGGTATGGCCACCAACATTCCGCCGCACAATCTGCGCGAGGTTATCGGAGCGGTTGTGAAGATCATCGACAACCGGATTGAGCATGATCAGGATACCACACTGGAAGAGATTCTGGATATTGTAAAGGGGCCGGATTTCCCGACAGGCGCTACGATTCTTGGAAAAGCAGGAATAGAGGAGGCATACAGAACAGGACGCGGCAAGATCCGTGTGCGGGCGGTCTCCGATATTGAGACCTTGCCCAACGGAAAGAGCCGCATTATTGTGACGGAGCTTCCCTATCTGGTAAACAAGGCGAGACTGATTGAAAAGATTGCTGAGCTGGTAAAGGAAAAGCGGGTGGACGGCATCACGGATCTGCGGGACGAATCCGACCGTCAGGGAATGCGGGTTGTCATCGAGCTCCGCCGGGATGTAAACGCCAATATTATTTTAAACCAGCTGTTAAAGCACACCCAGCTGCAGGACACCTTCGGCGTGATTATGCTGGCTCTTGTAAATAACGAGCCGAAGGTTCTGAACCTTCTCGATATGCTGAAATATTACCTTCAGCATCAGGAGGACGTGGTTACCCGCCGGACAAAATATGACTTAAACAAGGCCGAGGAGCGGGCTCATATTTTAGAAGGCCTGCTGATTGCTCTTGACAATATCGACGAGGTGATCCGGATTATCCGCGGATCCTCCAATGTCCAGACGGCCAAGCAGCAGTTGATGGAGAGATTCGGTTTAAGCGACGCTCAGTCCCAGGCTATTGTAGACATGCGTCTGCGCGCGCTGACCGGTCTGGAAAGAGAAAAGCTGGAAAACGAATACGCTGAGCTGATGAAGCGGATCGGCGAATTGAAGGCGATTCTGGCAGATGAGAAAAAGCTTCTTGGAGTGATCCGTGAGGAAATTCTTGTGATTTCTGATAAGTACGGAGACGACAGAAAGACCTCCATCGGCTTTGACGAGTTTGATATGTCCATGGAGGATCTGATTCCCAACGAGAACACCATCGTGGCCATGACAAAGCTTGGATATATCAAGCGCATGAGCGTTGATAATTTCAAGAGCCAGAACCGGGGCGGCAAGGGTATAAAGGGGATGCAGACCATCGATGAGGATTACATTGAGGATCTGCTTTTGACGAAGACTCACAATTATATCATGTTCTTTACAAATAAGGGACGTGTTTACAGGCTGAAGGCATACGCGATTCCGGAGGGAAGCCGTACAGCCAGAGGAACGGCTATTGTAAACCTGATTCAGCTGCTTCCCGGAGAGAAGATTACAGCCATCATTCCCATGAAGGAATACCATGAGTCTGATTACCTGTTTATGGCGACCAGAGAGGGCATGGTGAAAAAGACGCCCTTAAGAGAGTATGAGAATGTGAGAAAGAGTGGCCTGCAGGCCATTGTCCTTAAAGAAAATGACGAGCTGATCGAAGTAAAGACCACCGACGATACGAAGGATATTTTCCTGGTGACAAAGAAGGGACAGTGCATCCGGTTCCACGAAACGGACGTCCGGGTGACGGGCAGAGTTTCCATGGGCGTAATCGGCATGAAGCTGAATGAAGGCGATGCGGTTGTTGGCATGCAGATCGATTCTCAGGGCGAATCTCTTCTGATCGTTTCCGAGTACGGCATGGGCAAGAGAACGCCTGTCGATGAATTCTCCTCCCAGAACCGGGGCGGCAAGGGCGTGCTCTGCTACCGGATTACGGAAAAGACCGGCGATATTGTAGGAGCAAAGCTTGTTCATGAGGACCATGATATTATGATCATTACCACCGAGGGTGTGGTGATCCGTATTTCCGTAGATGATATTTCCGTCATTGGAAGAAATACATCCGGCGTGAAGCTGATGAACATCGATGCGGATTCTGATATCCGTGTGGCCAGCATTGCAAAGGTGCGGGACGACGGAAGCAAGTCAGAAGGAGAAGGCATAGAGGAGCTGGATCTGGAGGACGAGACAGAGGAAAACGGACAGGAAGATAAATAAGGCAGAAGCATCCGGGCTGCTGTGAAGGGATAGAAGAAGTTCTTTTGCAGCAGCCGGTTTTCTGTCGGTGGATGAATCGTCTGGATTGTGGATAAAAAGGATTCCGGAGGAAAATTATGTTGAGAACCGTCAAAACAAGTGAAATATCCAAAGCGGTGGAGGAAATGTCCATCGAAGCAAATCATTTCCTTTCAGAGGATATGCTGTCCTGTATGAAAAACGCGGCCAGTCAGGAGCAGTCTCCTCTCGGCCGTCAGATTCTTGGCCAGCTGGAGGAAAACCTGAAAATAGCAGGGGAGGATATGATTCCTATCTGCCAGGATACCGGAATGGCAGTTGTATTTATAAAAATAGGCCAGGACGTCCACATTGAAGGGGGAAGTCTGACAGATGCCGTCAATCAGGGTGTCCGGAACGGATATGTCAACGGCTTTCTGAGAAAATCTGTAGTCCGGGATCCGATTTACAGGGATAATACAAAGGACAATACGCCTGCTGTGGTTCATTATGAGGTGGTGGAAGGCGACGGGCTGGAGATTACTCTGGCTCCGAAGGGATTTGGAAGTGAAAATATGAGCCGGGTATTTATGTTAAAGCCTGCAGATGGAATCGAGGGTGTTAAGGAGGCGATTCTCACCGCGGTACGCGACGCCGGCCCCAATGCCTGTCCGCCCATGGTAGTCGGCGTCGGCATCGGAGGAACCTTTGAAAAATGTGCATTGATGGCAAAGCACGCGCTGACGAGAGATCTGAATGAGGGATCTTCTGTTCCTTACGTAAGAGAGCTGGAGAAGGAGATGCTTGATAAAATCAACGGTCTTGGCATAGGGCCGGGAGGTCTCGGAGGCACTGTGACGGCATTTGCCGTGAATATCGAAACGTATCCCACTCATATTGCGGGACTTCCTGTAGCGGTAAATATTTGCTGCCATGTCAACAGGCACGTTCACAGATGCCTGTGATCCAAAAAATGGAGGAAAGTATGAATCGAACGATCAAGGTACCGATCAGCAAAGAGGATGCAAAGAGCTTAAAAGCAGGAGATTATGTATATCTGACAGGAACTGTTTATACCGCCAGAGACGCGGCGCATAAGCGGATGCAGGAGGCAATGGACGCAGGAGGATCTCTTCCCATTGATTTAAAAGGAAATGTGATTTATTACATGGGGCCGTCTCCGGCCAGGGAAGGCCGTCCTATCGGCTCCGCCGGCCCGACCACGGCCAGCCGTATGGATAAATACACTCCAAGGCTTCTTGATCTGGGGCTTGGAGCCATGATTGGAAAAGGAAAGAGAAGTCAGGCCGTGCAGGAAGCCATTGTCCGCAATGGAAGCGTATATTTTGCAGCGGTAGGAGGGGCGGGAGCCCTCCTTTCCCAGAGAATTCTTTCATCAGAGGTAGTAGCTTACGATGATCTTGGAACGGAAGCCATCCGCCGCCTTGAGGTAAAAAACTTTCCTGTTATTGTAGTCATAGACAGCCAGGGAAACAACCTGTACGAGACAGCGGTGGAGAAATACCGCAGAGAAGCCTGACAGGGCATTCGTCTATATATAGGAACAATAATTGCTCAGAAAGCATATCTTGTAGATACAGGAAACAGGCTGAAAAAGATCAGCTGAAAATCATGAAAATAGATATAAATATGGGTGTCAAGCATTTTTGAAAATGTCCCAA
>JAUNGW010000074.1 GCA_030524245.1 Eubacteriales bacterium | reverse complement strand
GCCCGGATTATGAATACCGGCGGCGATTGCGTGAGTGCGAAGCACGGAGCAATCGGCTTTCTAATGGCTTTCCTTCTTCATGCACCCGGAGCAGACACCAAAAAAGTCAATGGAATGTGTCTCCACATGGCCTGGGGCATAGGGCTGTATCTTTGTCTCCAGATCAGAAAACGGGAGGAAAGGCAGGTCCTGGATAGCGCCGCAGCAGCGGCATACAAAATGATAGTGGGGATGGGTATCCCCGTCAAAATGGTCTTTGCCGTCCCCAAAGGTCAGCTTGCGCGCCTCACCTAAGTCAACCAGAAGATTCAGATTCCGGTACACGGTGCCGAGACTGATATTGGGAAACTCCTCCCGGATGCTGGCGTATACGGCGTCTGCGGTCGGATGATCATGACGATTCATCAGACAAGCTTTGATGGATTCCCTCTGACGGCTATACTTTAATGTTTTCATAGAACAGCTCCTTTTGAATAATAGTAACAATTACTATATTCATTTTAAGGAAAAAGCCGGCAAATGTCAAGGGTCAGATTGTTTCTTTTGCAATTCGTATGAATTCTTTCGTTGCCTGGGACATATAATGTCCCTTGTGGTAGCCGATTGCCAGGGTGCCGTGGGCTTTTGCGTAGTCCAGGGAGTAGAAGCTTACCGGGGAGTACCGTTCCCGCAGCTTTTCCTGAATCTCCCGGTGGCCGGCAATGAACATCTTCGGGTAGAAGGTAATGCCCATGCCCTTTAAGCAAAGAGCGAGCACTGTCTCAATGTTTTCCGTTTCCAGGATTACCTGGGGCGTGATCTGCGCTTCCACAAACATCTCGTCAGCAATGGTGCGGACCCGGTTTCCCTGATTGATCAGCAGGAATGGACAGCCGGCCAGCAGCGACAGGTCCGTGCGTTTGGAAAGCTGGGCTTTGATTTCGTCCAGACGGCCTGGAAAGGCGCGTTCCAGGACAGCATCCGGTACAGCTAACAGAATCTCCTCCTCGCAGAGCGGAACAGTTTCCACGTCCTCCACCTTAAAGGGCAGGAGGTCGATAACCAGATCCACGTCTCCGCGGAGCAGATCTGCCGCCAGACTGGAGGAATTTCCCTCTACCAGCCGCAGGTCGATGCCGGGAAAGCGTTCCTTGTAAAGCGGAAGGATCTCTGGCAGGATGATGCGTCCCCTGGTATGAGAAAGGCCGATGGTAAGCTGGCCCACGGAAAAGTCCTTGATGTCGGCCAGCTCACGGTAGGTTTCGTCCTTGAGGTCAAGCAGCCTGCGTGCCTTCACCTTCAGCGCCTGACCCGCATAGGTCAGGGTCAGGGGGGAGGTACGGTTGAACAGCACCACGTCAAATTCCTTTTCCAGTCCGGCAATATGGCTGCTCAGAGACTGCTGGGAAATAAAAAGCCTTCTGGCGGCTCTGGTAAAGTTTAATTCCTCTGCTGCCACGAGGAAATATTCCAGGTTCAGAAAATTAATCATTTGGAAGCGCCTCCTGTGTAAATCGGATCATTCAGCCGCGGAATAAAGCCGGCGGCCCTCTCAATCGAGCTGTTGACAACCAGCTCCTCCGGGAAGCCGATCTCTTCAAGGAGAGCATGGGCCCGGGCATGGTTGCCTACATCTGCTTCACAGTGGGCATCGCTGTCGATGATGACGGATACCTGATGCTTCCGGCACAGCTCCAGCATGGTAATGTAGTTGTCCCGGGCATTGACCCGGCTGCACTGGGGATGGAGGGAAGAGGAATTCACCTCCAGAAGCACGCGGTGCTCTTTGGCGGCGCAGACTAAGGATTCATAGTCCACGGGAAAACGGCCGTCATCCGGATGTCCGATGATCTGAACAAGAGGATTTTTCATGGCGTTTATATAAGCGCTGGTGTTCTGGGCGGCGGTGCCGTTTGTGTAGCAGGGGTCATGAATACTGGCAATGGCAAAGTCCAGCGCCTTGCTGTGGCGCGGCTCCAGGTCCACATGGCCCTCATAGTCGATAATATTCAGCTCGCAGCCCAGCAGCAGCTTAACGCCGTAAATCGTCCGCGGAACCACCCGGAAGTTGATGAAATAAAACGGATGGCAGGCGCCGGGGATCCGTGGGGCGTGCTCTGTAACACCGAGCAGTTCTACGCCCTTTTCCGAGGCCGAGCGGATCATCTCATACAGGGTATTGTAGGCGTGGCCGCTGACAATGGTGTGTGTGTGCAGGTCTAAAATGTCCTTCATAATGATGGTATTGCCTCCCTCTTACCTTAAGTGATAGTATTATAGCACAGCATTGGCGACTTTTATAGAAAAACTATGGCCAAAAGCCGGAAAATGTGGTAAAGTCATCATAACTGGCGGAATATATTCCGTCAAGGAGGACGATAAAAAGGAGTGTAGCAAAATGAGCGAAGAAGTAAAAGAGACGATGGATGACTTTGCCAGCGAGCTGGAGGCATCCTATAAGGAATTTGATGAGCGCCACAATCCGATTCAGGAGCAGGAAGGCCCGGATGCAGAGAAGTGGGCGGAGTTGCTGACCCAGATGCAGGATAAGGCAGTGCTGAAGATTAAGGTGAAGGAAGCTGTCAAGGGCGGCCTCGTAACCTATGTGGATGATATTCAGGGCTTTATTCCGGCATCTCAGATTTCCACAAAGTATGTGGAGAAGCTGGAGGATATGGTTGGCCAGCATCTGGAGGTGACGCCGATTACCGTGGATCCGGAGAAAAAGAAGCTGGTGCTTTCCGGCCGCGCTGTGCTGCAGGAGAAGGAAGCGGCTGAGAAGGCGGCCAGGATGGCTGCTGTTCAGGTGGGCTCCGTTGTGGAGGGTACTGTGGACAGCATCAAGGATTACGGCGCATTCGTGGATCTTGACGGCGGCCTGACCGGACTTCTGCACGTATCCCAGATCAGCATGCAGCGGATCAAGCATCCCGGCGTTGTGCTGAAGGAGGGACAGAAGGTGACGGTGAAGATCATCGGTGTGAAGGACGGAAAGATCAGCCTCAGCATGAAGGCGCTGGCTAACGACGCGCCGGTGGAGCGGGAGGAGAACTTCCACTATAAGGAGACCGGAGCAGCTACCACAGGTCTTGGTGATCTGTTAAAGGGAATTAAATTGTAATTGCAATGGAAGTTAAGGAGGGATAGGATTGTCAGATATCCCAGAAAACGGAAATCAGATGGATCAGTGGAACTCAGTGATGTTCCTCTATGATTCCGCGCTGAAGGAAATCAAAACAAAGATTGATATTTTAAACGGGGAGTTTGTCCATATTTATGGGCATACTCCCATTGAACACATTAAGTACAGGCTGAAGACGCCGGAAAGCATTGTCAAAAAGCTGAAGGCGGACGGCCTGGAGGTCTCCATAGACAATATGGTTGAGAAGCTGAGCGATATAGCGGGCATCCGGATTATCTGCTCGTTTACACAGGACATTTACCAGATTGCGGACAGGATTGCCAGACAGAAGGACGTAAGCGTCCTGTATGTGAAGGATTATATCCGCCAGCCCAAGCCGAACGGCTACAAGAGCTATCATATGGTGGTGACCCTGCCTGTTTATCTGACGACGGGGGATGTGGAGACGAAGGTGGAGATCCAGATCCGCACGGTGGCCATGGATTTCTGGGCCAGCCTGGAACACAAGATTTACTACAAATTTGAAGGAAATGCCCCGGATGACCTGGAAGCGGAGCTGAAGGCGTGCGCCGATATGGTGGATATGCTGGATGCAAAGATGTTTTCTTTAAACCAGTCTATTCTGGAACTGGGAGATGAGCGGGCGTCCGGTTAAAGCGCAAGAGATGCAGGACAGATGAGGACATTAGCGAAAGAAACATGGCAGATCGCTTCACAAAACTGGAAACATATTCTTTTATTTGAAATTCTGTACCGGGCAGTGACGCTGCCGGCCTATTTAAGGTTTGTAAACCGGAGTCTGAGGCTGGCGCTTGAGCTGGCGGGATACAGCTATCTTACGGCGGAGAATGTGGGAAGCTTCCTTATAAGGCCGTGGACTGTCTGTATTGCAGCTGTGGTGTGCCTGATTGGCGCCATGCTGCTGATGCTGGAGACAGCCGGCCTGATCACTGCATTCCAGGGGTCAGCCTATTACCAGAAGCTGACCCCTTTCCACATGCTGTGGGGCGGCCTTGGGAAGGTCGCTGAGGAAATCCGGAGGAAAAACTGGAGGCTTCTGCTTCTGGTGTCCGTCCAGTACTGCTTTGCCAACCTTCTGTTTGCCGGCCGGGCTGTCACTCACGTAAAGCCGGTGAATTTCATTATTCAGGAGATGGGGAAGGAACCATGGGCCCTGGCCTTTGCCGTGGTACTGGTTCTGTCCTGCTTTTTATCCATGTTTCCGCTGTCCTTTGCCGCCTACGGCTGTATGATCGAGCAGAAAAGCTTTGAGGACGGGAAGCGGCGCAGCAGAGACCTGATGAAGGGCCGTCAGCTTCGGATATTCGGTCTTCTGGCAGGGATCAATCTGGCCGCGGTGGCCGCGGTATTTCTGGCATATGTGGCGGCGGTTGTGGCCGCCGCCGTGTTTGTCCGGCTGTTTACGGAGAAAAACCTGGCCATGGCGGTGCTTTTGTTTGCGGCGGATCAGATTGAGGGCTGGCTGCTTTTCTTTGGCAGCATTCTGGTGGTAGTGCTTCAGTACGCGGCCCTGTCGGTGATGTATTATCAGTACGGGAACCGCCGGTTCCACACGGAACGGTGGGATTTTCAGTATCCGGCGAAGGGGACGGCAAACTGGAGGAGGCTGGCCGGAGCCGCCGCGGTGATTGCCTGTCTGGGACTGTTTTATGTTTTTGATCTGGTGCGCAACGGCTCCGCCTGGTCGGACGAGGTGCTGATCCAGACGCAGATTACGGCCCACCGGGGCAGCTCAAAATCTGCGCCGGAGAATACCATGGCTGCTGTTCTGGCGGCCATGGACGAAATGGCGGACAGTGTGGAGGTGGACGTACAGATGACCTCGGACGGCGTGGTGGTGCTTGGCCATGACGCCAGCTTAAAGCGGGTGGCCGGAGTGAACCGGTCGATTGGCAGCATGACCTGGGAGGAGCTGTCCGGGCTGGACGTGGGCTCCTGGTTTGACAGCCGGTTTGCAGGTGAGACGATTCCCACTCTGGAATCGGTGCTGAACGCCTGCCGCGGAAAGCTTTCTCTGAACATTGAAATAAAAAACATGGGACCAGACAGCAGTCTCCCTGACAAGGTGACAGGGCTGATTTTAGATTCGGGCATGGAGGAGCAGTGCGTGGTAACGTCCACCAGCCTGAATTATTTAAAGCGGGTGAAGGAGCTGGGGCCGCAGCTGCGGACCGGCTATATTATTTCCGCGGCCTACGGGAATTTTTATTCCAATGAGGCGGTGGATTTTATCAGCATCCGCTCCAGCTTTGTCAATTACAGTCTGGTAAGCAGCGTGCACGCGCAGGGAAAGGGCGTGTACGCCTGGACCGTTAATTCCAAAAGCGAGATGGAACGGCTGGTGCTTCTTGGGGTGGACGGCATTATTACCGACAGGCCGGTGCTTGCCCGCGAGATCATTTACCGGGAAAAGGGCGCGGAGAGTCTGATGGAATATGTGCAGCTGATGCTTAAATAGGAGGAACGAGATATGAGAGCGGTTTTGCAGCGGGTTTCCCGCGCCAGTGTGAAAATCGACGGGGAGATACAGGGACAGATCGGCAGCGGCTTTCTGGTTCTGCTGGGCGTGTCCGGTACGGACACCCGGGCAGCCGCCGACAGGATGGCGGACAAGATCTGCCGCCTGCGGATTTTTCCCGATGAAAATGGAAAAACCAATTTGTCCCTGGCGGATGTGGGAGGGGAGCTTCTGGTGATCAGCCAGTTCACCCTGTACGCAGACTGCCATAAGGGAAACCGGCCGAGCTTTATCAAGGCTGGGCCGCCGGATATGGCGGAGGAGCTGTATGAGTACTTCATGGAGCGGTGCAGGCAGCATGTGTCCAGAGTAGAGCACGGAAGCTTCGGCGCGGACATGAAGGTGGAGCTTTTAAACGACGGTCCCTTCACGCTTGTGCTGGAGGGAGACGAACACGGAATCAGCTCATAGAATTGAGCTTTCCGGTAAACATTACAAAAAGACGACATAAGACAGGAGGATGGAACAGTCATGGAAGAAAAGAAAGAGAAATCAGAGGGAAAGTTGCTGGAGGAGACTCTTTTATGGAAATTCCCCCATATCGGAAAGGATGCGCCGGAACAGATCGATGAGGCGGGAGCCTTTTGCGAGGATTATAAGGCGTTTCTGGATGAGGGAAAGACAGAGCGGGAGTGTGTGGAGGCAGCGGTCCGCCGTCTGGAGGCAGCGGGCTATCAGGTCTTTGATCCGGCGGCAGCCTATACGCCGGGCGATAAGGTTTACTACGTAAACCGGAAAAAGGCCCTGATCGCAACCACCTTCGGCATCAGGCCGGTGAAGGAGGGCGTGCGGATCAACGGCGCGCACATTGACTCCCCGCGGCTGGATTTAAAGCCCAGCCCTCTTTATGAGAAAAATGACATCGCTTATTTAAAGCCCCATTATTACGGCGGCATCCGTAAGTATCAGTGGGGAACTGTGCCCCTGGCCATGCACGGCGTTGTGGTGAAGAAAAACGGAGAGATGGTCCGCATCTGCATCGGCGAGAAGCCGGGAGATCCGGTATTCTGCGTCAGCGATCTGCTCCCCCATCTGGCAGCGAAGCAGAATGAGCGCAAGCTGGGAGAGGGCATTAAGGGAGAGGAGCTGAACATCATTGCAGGTTCCATTCCCTATGCGGACGACAGCGTCAAGGAGCCGGTGAAGCTTCTTGCCTTAAAGCTGTTAAACGAGCAGTACGGCATTACGGAGAAGGACTTCTTCCGGGCGGAGATCGAGATGGTTCCGGCCCAGAAGGCGGCAGATGTGGGACTGGACCGCAGCATGATCGGCGCCTATGGGCAGGACGACCGGGTGTGCGCCTACACGGCGCTGATGGCGGAGATCGACACAAAGGAACCGGCCTACACTACGGTGACGGTTCTGGCGGATAAGGAGGAGATCGGCTCAGAGGGCAATACAGGCATGAACTCTGACTTTTTGAAGCATTATCTGGAGTATCTGGCGCAGGGCCAGGGAGCGGATGTGAAGGAGCTTTTAGCCGGCTCCATCTGCCTGTCTTCCGATGTGAACGCGGCATATGACCCCACCTTTTCCGATGTGTTTGAGGCAAACAACTCCTGCTATTTAAACAAGGGCTGTGTGCTCACAAAATATACGGGCGCCCGGGGCAAATCCGGTTCCAATGACGCCAGCGCGGAGACCATGGCCAGGGTAATCGGCATGATGGAGGAGAACGGCGTATACTGGCAGGCCGGTGAGCTGGGGGCCGTGGATCAGGGCGGCGGCGGCACCATCGCCAAGTATGTGGCCCATTTAAATATCGACACGGTGGATCTGGGAGTGCCGATTTTGTCCATGCATTCTCCCTTTGAGCTGTCCTCCAAGCTGGATGTTTACAACACCTACCGGGCATTTCTGGCATTCTTCCGCTGACTGGCGCTGTGGAATGAAAAAGCCTGATGCCTGCTTTGGACCATATTTTTCCGCGGCCTGAACAGCTAAAAAAATTATGAAATTGCCGGGAAAGGCTTTTTAAAACGACTGTTATGTGTTATAACTGTAGAAGGCGCGCTGCCAAAGCAGCGCGCCTGTAAATTAAAGATCAGAGATGAGGAACGGAAATGATGAGAAAATATTGGAAATTGGCGCTTTGCGGACTGATGGCAGCGGCGCTTGCAGCAGGATGCTCAAAGAAGGATGAAACAGCGGACACGACTGCAGCGGCAGAAAGCGGTTCGGAAACCACGGCGGCAGGAGAGAGCGCCGCGGAGGAGATCGATCTGGGTACGCTGACGAAGCTTGGTACATATAAAGGCGTGGAGGTGACTAAGGAGAGCACGGAGGTTACCGATGAGGAACTGGAAAGCAGAATCCAGAGCATTTTGCAGGCCAATCCGGAGTATGTCGAGGTGGATCGTCCGGCCCGGGAAGGCGATACGGTCAACATCGATTACGTTGGTATGAAGGACGGAGTGGCCTTTGACGGCGGCACTGCAGAGGGCTATCCGCTGGAGCTGGGCTCCGGCCAGTTTATCGACGGCTTCGAGGACGGGCTGATCGGCGCGGAAAAGGGCAGCGAGTTAAGCCTGAATTTAACATTCCCGGAGAATTACTCCAACGCGGATCTGGCCGGCCAGGCGGTAGTGTTTGATGTGACGGTGAACTCCGTGGAGGAGAAAAAGGACGCGGTGCTGGACGACAACTTTGTTCAGCGGATTTCCGATTTCAATACCGTGGACGAGTTCCGGGCGGACACCAAGGCTGATATGGAAGCGGAGAATGAGACGGCGGCTGAGCAGAAGCTGGAGTATGACGCGTTTATGGCAGCCATCAACAGCAGCGAGTTCGATCTGAATGAGGAGGCTGTGGAGGAACAGTACAACAGCCAGTACAACTACTACAGCAGCATGGTTCAGATGTACGGCATGACCATGGAAAGCTATACGTCCATGATCGGCATGACAGAGGAGGAGTTTGAGGGCCAGCTGAGAGAGTCAGCTGAGGCAGCCATCAAGCAGCAGCTGCTGACGGAGAAGATTGCGGAGGCTGAGAACTTCGAGGTTGACGATACAGACCGCCAGGTGGTGGCCGATGAGTACGGCATGGACATTCAGACCATGAAGGATACCTACGGCGAGGAGGCTCTTGACAACGCTGCGCTGATGTATAAGGTGCAGAACTTTATCGTGGACAACGCGGTTGTAAAATATTAAGATATACGGGAGATGAGTCGATGGAACTGCTGAAAGAGAGAATCCGCCGGGACGGCAAGATCAAGGCGGGGAATGTACTGAAGGTTGACAGCTTTCTGAATCATCAGATGGATACGGATTTATTCCAGGAGATCGGAAAGGAATTCAAGCGGAGATTTGCCGATGCAGAAATCAACAAGATTCTGACGATTGAGGCTTCCGGAATCGGCATTGCCTGCGTGGTGGCGCAGCAGTTTCATGTGCCGGTGGTTTTTGCAAAGAAAAACCAGACAAAGAACATTGCCGGAGATGTTTATACCAGCAAGGTGGAGTCCTATACCCACGGAAGAACCTATGACATTATTGTGGCAAAGGAGTTTCTGGGAGCAGGGGACAAGGTGCTTCTGATCGATGATTTTCTGGCGAACGGAAAGGCTCTGGAGGGCCTGGCCGCTCTGGTGCAGGCCTCCGGCGCGGAGCTGGTGGGCGCAGGCATCGTGATTGAAAAGGGCTTCCAGGTGGGCGGAGACGCGATCCGCGCCAGCGGGATCCGGCTGGAATCTCTGGCGATTGTGGACAGTATGGATGAGGAGAGCGGAACGATCACATTCCGCGATGATGAAGCGTGAACAGAAGGGCATTGTTTTTTGATATTGACGGAACCCTGCTGAGCGAGATTACAAGGCAGGTTCCTGAGAGTGCGCGCGAGGCCTTAAAGCAGGCGAGAGCCCTGGGACATCTGGTGTTTGTCAATACCGGCCGCCCCCGCGGTTCCCTTGGGGAGATTATGAAGATGGTAGAGCCGGACGGCTGGCTTTGCGGCTGCGGTACTTACCTGGAGGCGGGAGGCCGCGTGCTTTACCACCGGACCATGGCGAAGGAGCAGGTCGAAAGGCTGTGCCGCGCCATGGAGGAAGCAAATGTGGACGGCATTCTGGAGGGCAGGGACGGCTGCTATGTGGGAACGGCGGAAAGCCGGTTCCCGGTCGGTATGGAGCTGCGCTATTCGCCCAGGTCGTCCGTGCGCTCCATGGACTGGAATAAAAGCTGCGGCGTGGTGGAAAAGTTCTGTTTTTTGGCTGACGAGGCAAGCGATCTTGCCGGGCTTTTCAAAAAGCTGGAGCCGGATATCCAGGTCATTGACCGGGGCAGGGGCTTTTATGAGTGCGTTCCGGCCGGACACAGCAAGGCGACGGCCATCGACCGGATCCTGAAGGAGTATGATCTGAGCCTTCAGGATGCCGTTGTGTTCGGAGACAGCACCAATGATCTGGCGATGTTCCGCCATGTGCCCAACGCAGTGCTTATGGGCCGTCATGACGCGGAGCTGGAGCCATATGCCAGCTTCGTGACGAAGAACGTGGAGGAAGACGGAATCCGTTACGCTATGGAGACGCTGGGACTGCTGAAATAAAAGAAGCATAGAAAAAGACAGAGCGGCCGCCCTCACAAAGAGGACGGCTGTTTGTAAAATGACGGAGGAGCAAGGCATGGAACTGCGGATAGGAACCAGAAAAAGCAGACTGGCCATGATACAGACAGAGATTGTAAAACGTGCGGTTCTGGAACATTTTCCGGAGGCGGAAATCCAGGTGGTGCCGATGAGCACAAAGGGCGATCAGCTGCTGGACCGCTCCCTGACAAGCTTCGGCGGGAAGGGCGCGTTTACAAAGGAGCTGGAGACGGCTCTGCTTGGCGGAAAAATCGACCTGGCTGTGCACAGCGCCAAGGATATGCCCATGGAGCTTCCGAGGGGGCTTCATATGGGAGCGGTGCTTAAGCGGGAGGAGGCCGGGGACGTGCTGGTGACCTTAAGCGGTATTCCGGCCGGGCAGCTGCCGGCAGGCAGTGTGATCGGAACCGGCAGCCTGCGCCGCCAGATTCAGATAAGCGCCATGAATCCGGGGGTGTCGACGAAGCTTCTTCGGGGAAATGTACAGACCAGAATTGAGAAGCTGCGGCAGGGGCAGTATGATGGAATTCTGCTGGCCGCCGCCGGGCTTCGGCGGCTGGGACTTGAGGCGGAGCCGGGGCTGCATCTGGAATATCTGGATAAATCCAGGTTTGTGCCTGCGGCAGGACAGGGCTTTCTGGCGGTGGAGAGCCGGTGCGGCCAGTGGGAGCCGGTGCTGGAGGCTATTCATTCCCAGGAGGCTGCCGCGGAGCTTTTTGCGGAGCGGGAGTTTTTGCGGCTTCTGGGAGGCGGCTGCAACGCGCCCTGCGGCGCCTACTGCCGGAAAGAGGCCGGGGGGCTTGTGATGACGGTGATGTATGCCGGAGACAGCAGACGCCCCAGGCTCCGTGAGGATCGTCTGTCGCCGGAGCCGGGAGAATCCTGGCAGGAATGCGCCGGCCGTCTGGCCAGGCGTCTGGCCGGACAGATGCAGTACCGCCCGGTATATCTGGTGGGCGCCGGGCCGGGAGATGAGGGCCTGATTACGAAGAAGGGCCTGGAATGCCTGCGGCAGGCGGAGGTAGTGGTCTATGACAACCTGATCTCCGGCTCTCTGCTCAATGAGGCGCCGCTGGATGCGGAGCTGATTTATGCGGGAAAGCGTTCCGGAAGCCATCATATGCGCCAGGAAGAGATCAGCCGGCTTCTGGCGGATAAGGCCCGTCAGGGAAAGACGGTGGTGCGGCTGAAAGGGGGAGATCCTTACGTGTTCGGCAGAGGCGGCGAGGAGGCCCTGGCCCTGACCGCGGAGGGGATTCCCTATGAGGTGGTTCCCGGCGTTTCCTCCGTCAGCAGCGTGCCGGCCTACAGCGGAATTCCGGTGACCCACCGGGGCCTGGCATCCTCCTTTCACGTGGTTACCGGCCATGAAAGCGGAAGCAAGACAGGAACAGATCTGGATTACCAGGTGCTGGCCAGGGAGGAGGGAACGCTGATTTTCCTGATGGGGCTGGAGAAGCTGGAACAGATTGCCGGGGAGCTGATCCGATACGGCAAACCGGCCGGCACGCCGGCGGCGGTTATAGAAAACGGCACCACGGCCAGACAGAAGAGGGCGGTATCGGATCTGGCCCATATTGCAGAGGCCGCAAGGGCAGAGGGCCTCAGGACGCCGGCCATGATTGTGATAGGACAGGTGGCGGAACTGGAAAAGAGCCTTTCCTGGTTTGGAAAAGGCCCGCTTTTCGGAAAACGTGTCCTGGTAACAGGGACAAGGAGTCTTGCAGGGGAACTGGAGGCGGAGCTTGAGCCTCTGGGAGCGGAATGCCTGGCAGTCAGCCTGATCGAGAGCCGGCCGGTCTGGAGCGAAGAGACGAAGGCCGCGCTGGCGGAGGCAGGGGACTACGACTGGCTTGTATTTACCAGCAGCAACGGCGTGGATTTGTTCTTTGAAATGATGGGCAGGCTGGAGCTGGATTTAAGACGGCTGATGAGAGTGAGGTTTGCCGCTATCGGCAGGAAGACAGCGGATACCCTGAAAAAATACGGGTTTATCTGTGATTTTACGCCGGAGCATTTTTCCGGGGCAGATCTGGCGGCAGAGTGGATTCCAACCTTAAAGCCTGGCGAGCGGGTGATGCTTCTGCGGGCGGAGGACGGCTCCACCGTGCTTCCGAAGAAGCTTAAGGAGGCAGGGATTCTGTTTCGGGATATTCCCATTTACAGAACCTGGGTGGACCGGCGCCGGAAGGAGGAGCTAAACCGGCTGATCGTCCAGGCGGATTATGTGACGGTGGCAAGCAGTTCGGCCGCAAGGGCATTGTATGAGCTTTTGGACGGAAACACGGATTTTTCAGCCAGATTGATTTCCATAGGGCCGTATACCACGAAGGCAGCCAGAGAGCTGGGGCTTGCGGTGCATACGGACGCGGTGGAATACACGGCGGCAGGGATTGCGGCAGTGATTCTGGCGGATTTGGAGGAGGACAACCATGGAGTACCCGTACTTTCCCCTGTTTGTGAGCCTTAAGGGACAGAAGGTGCTGACAGCCGGCGCCGGCGCGGTGGCGGTCAGACGGGTGAAGGCGCTGGCGGAATTCGGCGCCTGCGTTACGGTGGTCGCTCCGGCGTGCGGAGCGGAATTTGAGCGGCTTCTGGACGGCTGCGGCAGTGAGGGGCCGGGATGCATTGTCTGGCGCCGCAGGCTGTTTCAGGAGGCGGATCTGGACGGCATGAGCCTGGTGCTGGCAGCCACGGATGATCCTGAGCTCAACAGCAGGATTGCGTCTCTCTGCCGGGAGCGGAACATTCCGGTGAATAACAGCAGCCGGAAGGAAGAGAGCGATTTTTATTTCCCGGGCATCGCAAGAGACGGGGAGCTGGTTATTGGAGTGGCGGCATCCGGACAGGATCACCGTCTTGTCCGGGAGACGGTGCAAAAGCTGAAGCGGTGGCTTTTGGAGGGCAGGAATTGAGCGAATTG
>JAUNGW010000073.1 GCA_030524245.1 Eubacteriales bacterium | reverse complement strand
ATGTTCTTTCCCGGCGGCATCTGGCCCCGCCCGGAATATCACCCTTCATATCCGGGAATCGTCACCGGTGTGCCGGCAGTCAGGGCCATATGGTAGATCTTGGCAGTATCCTCCACATAGACCGCATTGATATACGCCTCCGGCATGGAGCCTCCTACGGCCACAACTCCGTGGTTGGCCATCAGGCAGGCATTCTTCCGGGACAGAATCGGCACCGCATTGATACCGACCTGGGCGCTTCCCTGCTCAGCGTAGGCGCTGACCTCCAGACTTCCCTTTAAAAACGGGATCATCTCGATCAGAATCACAGGAATCTCCTGATGATTCACCGCGAAGCAGGTCGCATAGGGGGAATGGGTGTGAACCACCGCGCCCACATGAGGCAGCGCCTTATAAATCTCCGCGTGCATCTTCCACTCGGAGGAGGGCCGGTGGCAGCCTTCCTTTATATTGCCCTCCAGGTCAATCACCACAATATCCTTCTCCTCCATAATGCTGTAATCGTAGGAGCTGGGCGTAATCGCCATCAGTCCCGCCTCCCGGCAGTATACGCTCATATTGCCGCTGGTGCCCGCCATCAGCTTCTCCGCATAGGCCTTCCGTGCGGCTGATAAAACCGCCTGCTTCTGTGTGCTTAAATCCATGGTGTAAGCTCCTCCTGCGTTTTCGCTTATAACTGTCATTTCGTTGATGCTTTTGCTGTATATGGCATCATTGTATCACAGTTCCGCCAAAAAGTCATTTTTTATCCTTTTTTGCTTGCGCTTTTTTGCTTTTTCCAGCATAATAGAGGCATAAAAGGAGGATAGCATTTATGCCACAGAGAACTGATATTCACAAAGTACTTATTATCGGCTCCGGCCCCATTATCATCGGACAGGCCTGCGAGTTCGACTACTCCGGCACCCAGGCCTGCAAGGCCCTGCGGAACCTGGGATACGAGATTGTCCTGGTCAATTCCAACCCGGCAACCATCATGACGGACCCGGAGACAGCCGATGTGACCTACATTGAACCACTCAATGTGGAGCGGCTGGAGCAGATTATCGCAAAGGAGCGCCCGGACGCGCTGCTGCCGAACCTTGGCGGCCAGTCGGGGCTTAATCTCTGTTCTGAGTTAAGCAAGGCCGGCGTCCTGGATAAATATAACGTAAAGGTAATCGGCGTTCAGGTTGACGCCATCGAGCGCGGCGAGGACCGGATTGAATTCAAGAAGGCCATGAACGAGCTGGGCATTGAGATGGCGCGCAGCGAGGTTGCGTACAGCGTGGAGGAAGCTCTTCAGATTGCGGATGAACTGGGCTATCCGGTTGTCCTCCGCCCGGCCTACACCATGGGCGGCGCCGGCGGCGGCCTTGTTTACAACAGAGAGGAGTTAAAGACCGTCTGCGCCAGAGGCCTGCAGGCCAGCCTGGTAGGACAGGTTCTGGTTGAGGAGTCTATCCTTGGCTGGGAGGAGCTGGAGCTTGAGATTGTCCGCGACTGCGAGGGCAACATGATCACCGTCTGCTTTATCGAGAACATTGATCCCCTGGGCGTTCACACCGGCGATTCCTTCTGCTCCGCTCCCATGCTGACCATCTCTGAGGAGTGCCAGAAGCGTCTTCAGGAGCAGGCATACAAGATTGTGGATTCCGTTCAGGTAATCGGCGGCACCAACGTACAGTTCGCCCATGATCCGGTTTCCGACCGCATCATCGTTATCGAGATCAACCCGAGAACCTCCCGTTCCTCGGCTCTGGCTTCCAAGGCTACCGGCTTCCCCATCGCCCTGGTATCCGCCATGCTGGCAACGGGCCTGACCTTAAAGGATATCCCCTGCGGCAAGTACGGCACCCTGGACAAGTACGTTCCCGGCGGCGACTATGTGGTAATCAAGTTTGCCCGCTGGGCCTTTGAGAAGTTCAAGGGCGTGGAGGACAAGCTGGGCACCCAGATGCGCGCCGTAGGCGAGGTTATGAGCATCGGAAAGAACTATAAAGAAGCCTTCCAGAAGGCCATCCGCAGCCTGGAAACCGGACGCTACGGTCTGGGCCACGCAAAGGACTTTGATAAGAAGACGAAGGAGCAGCTGCTTCAGATGCTGATCACCCCCTCCAGCGAGCGCCATTTCATCATGTATGAGGCCCTGCGCAGGGGAGCTTCCGTGGATGAGATTCACGAGATCACCAAGGTAAAGCACTGGTTCATCCAGCAGATGAAGGAGCTGGTTGAGGAGGAGGAAGCGATTCTGACCCACAAGGGCTCCATGCTCTCCGACGAGATGCTGACCGCAGCCAAGAAGGACGGCTTCTCTGACAAGTATTTAAGCCAGCTGCTTGAGATCTCCGAGGATGAGATCCGGAACCGCAGAACCGCCATCGGCGTGGAGGAGGCCTGGGAGGGCGTCCACGTAAGCGGCACCCAGGACAGCGCTTACTACTATTCTACTTACAACGCTCCGGACAAGAATCCGGTCAGCAATGATAAACCGAAGGTCATGATCTTAGGCGGCGGCCCCAACCGTATCGGACAGGGCATCGAGTTTGACTACTGCTGCGTTCACGCCTCCCTGGCGCTGAAAAAGCTTGGCTTTGAAACCATCATCGTCAACTGCAACCCGGAGACCGTTTCCACCGACTACGACACCTCCGACAAGCTGTACTTTGAGCCGCTGACACTGGAGGATGTGCTGAGCATTTACCGGAAGGAAAAGCCGGTCGGCGTTATCGCCCAGTTCGGCGGCCAGACGCCGCTTAACCTGGCCGCTGACCTGGAGAAGAACGGCGTCCGCATCCTGGGCACCTCTCCCTCCGTGATTGATCTGGCCGAGGACCGCGACCTGTTCCGCGCCATGATGGAGAAGCTTGAGATTCCCATGCCGGAATCCGGTATGGCCACCACCGTGGACGAGGCTCTTGAGATCGCCGCAAGGATCGGCTATCCGGTGATGGTACGCCCGTCCTACGTGCTGGGCGGCCGCGGCATGGAGGTTGTTTACGATGACGAGAGCATGACCGGCTATATGAATGCGGCTGTCGGCGTTACGCCGGACCGCCCCATCCTGATCGACCGGTTCCTGAACCACGCCATGGAGTGCGAGGCGGACGCCATCAGCGACGGCACCCACGCCTTCGTTCCCGCTGTGATGGAGCACATCGAGCTGGCCGGCGTTCACTCCGGCGACTCTGCCTGCATCCTGCCCTCCGTTCACATTTCTGAGAAGAACGTGGCCCTGATCAAGGAGTACACCCGCCGCATCGCCGAGGAGATGCACGTAAAGGGCCTGATGAACATGCAGTACGCCATTGAAAACGACCGGGTTTACGTGCTGGAGGCCAACCCGAGAGCGTCCAGAACCGTGCCGCTTGTATCCAAGGTATGCAACATCCGCATGGTTCCCCTTGCTACGGATATCATCACCTCCGAGCTGACCGGGCGTCCCTCTCCCGTTCCGTCCTTAAAGGAGCAGGACATCCCCTACTACGGCGTAAAGGAGGCGGTATTCCCCTTCAATATGTTCCAGGAGGTTGACCCGATTCTCGGACCGGAGATGCGTTCCACCGGCGAGGTTTTGGGAATGTCCATGTCCTTCGGCAAGGCCTTCTACAAGGCTCAGGAGGCGACGCAGAACAAGCTTCCCCTGGAGGGAACGGTTCTGATTTCCGTCAACCGCAAGGACAAGGCAGAGGTTGTGGATGTGGCGAGAAGCTTCCACGAGGACGGCTTTAAGATCGTCGCCACCGGCGGTACCTGCGACCTGATCCAGGCAGCCGGCATCCCGGCGGAGCGCGTCAACAAGCTTTCCGAGGGACGCCCCAACATTCTCGACCTGGTAACCAACGGAAAGATCCAGCTGATTGTCAACACGCCGGTCGGCAAAGACAGCGTAAACGACGACAGCTACCTGCGCAAGGCGGCCATCAAGGCGAAGATCCCGTATATGACCACCATGGCGGCGGCAAACGCCACAGCCAGCGGCATCCGGTACGTAAAGGAGCATGGCCAGGGCGCCGTTCACTCCCTGCAGAGCCTGCACAGCAAGATCCGTGATAAAAAATAATTCATCCTGGTTTCAGGGTCCGCCCTGACAGGCTTCAGGCCCTGTCCTGACATAGAAGAGGCTATTGTCAACCAATGTTTTATATTTTGGTTGACAATAGCCCCTTTCTGTGCTATACCTGAAACTGTAAAAAAAGAATCCTGCTGCGCAGGATTCTCCGCCTGCGGCGGGTCGCGTCAGCGGCATCATTCCATTCCGCCGCAGTGCGATCCTTTGCAGAGCGTTTTTATATCATAGAACGCACCTTCCCTATGATATAAAAATATCATAACAATTCAGGAGGATTTCCCATGAACAAAACTGCTGCTGCACCACATCCCGGTTCTGCCGCCAGGCAGCGCTTCTCTACCCGCGACCTGGTTTCAGGCGGCATGTTCGCCGCGCTGATGGCTGTCATCTCCCAGCTTTCCATCCCCATGCCCTCCGGGCAGCCCATCACCATCCAGGTCTTCGGCGCCGCGCTGATCGGCGTGGTTCTCGGCTGGCGCCTTGGCTTTTTCTCCATGGTGATCTACCTGCTGGTAGGCTCTGTGGGACTTCCGGTCTTCGCAAACTTCGGAGCCGGTCTTTCCCGGCTGGCCGGCATCACAGGCGGATATCTGTGGACTTTTCCTGTTCTGGCGCTGCTTGCCGGCATCCGGCCCGGCACCGGAAAAAAGAAGCTGGATATGGCCCTCGTGATTCTTTCCGCCCTGGCCGGCCTGATCATCGTGGAGACCGTGGGCGGGATCCAGTGGTCTCTGCTTTCCGGCGGCGCCATGCCCCTCTCCGCTGTATTCACCTACGCGATTGTGGCATTTATCCCAAAGGACGCCATTCTTACTGTCCTGGCTGTGCTGATCGGCGTTCCCATGCGGAACATGCTTTCCAGACGGATGAACGGTCAGTAGCTGATATAGTGGTG
Source organism: Eubacteriales bacterium (assembly GCA_030524245.1). Taxonomy (GTDB): domain Bacteria; phylum Bacillota; class Clostridia; order Lachnospirales; family Lachnospiraceae; genus Brotaphodocola. The sequence continues at coordinate 8,315 of JAUNGW010000073.1, read as the reverse complement.
GATCATCTCTCTGGCCCGGCGGTATTCCTCCCGGGTCATGGAGATCTTCCCCCGCTCCAGGGACAGCACGCCGTCCTCTTCCAGCTTCTTTATGGTTCTGTTCAGAGTTTTCACCGTGATTCCGCACTCCTCGTAGAGCTGCTGCCTCGTTCTGGCCACAATGATTTTCCCGTGCTTTTCAATGCCGGCTGCCGCCGCATACTTTAAAATATAGTCCAGCAGAATAAACTGGGGCGGATAAAACAGCCTGGCTCCGCGGTTGTAGGAGGACCGGTAGAGCTTGTAGGCCACCTTGCCGGCCACCAGCCGCAGAAAATGGATATCCTGCTTAATCCATTCCTCAAAATCCCGGCGGGTAAAGTAGATTACGACCGTCTCCGTCAGGGTCTCAATGGTCACGGAGGTCTTCTCCATGCCGGCCAGAATCGTCACTTCTCCCACAAAATCAACCGGCTCGTTCTTCTCGATCATGTAAATATTGCCGTTCTGAAATTCATTGATGACCCGGTGCTCCCCTCTGGCGATGATCCCGAAATAATCCAGCTTGAAATCCTTCTGATGGATAATGGTTCCCGGCGGGTATACCCGGATAAAATACCGGCTTTCCAGCTCCTTCGGCATATATCTTAAATAATTTTCCAGCTCCGGCACCTCGGTTCTAAGCTCCTCCAGCGTCATGCTCCGCTCCCCCTTATCCTGTACATCCTGTATGCTTTTTGTCTCACTCTCATTATAATTGCAAATTTTTCTCCTGAAAAGTCCCATTTGTCCTTTTTTCTTCTCTCCGTTTTCTGTAAAATGAAATGCATGTCATATATACAAAGGAGGATTTCCCTGTGGAACATCATGCTTACCCATCCTTAAAGGACCGGATTCTCGCGGAATACCGGATTTATCTTCTGGCTCTTTTATTTGTCATCATCGCTGACAAGATCGGGAAATTCCAGATTCCCCTGGGGCCTGGAACCTTTATTCTGTTTCCGATTTTTTATTCGCTGATCATGGGCGTGCTGTCCGGGCCCCAGGCAGCGAAAATCATCCGCTCCAAAGAAGTAAAGGCCGCCTCAAAGCTGGTGATCGTGGCTATCTGCCCCTTTATCGCCAAGCTGGGCATCAACGCCGGCGCGAGCATCGAGACTGTGATCTCTGCCGGCCCTGCGCTGCTTTTACAGGAGTTCGGAAACCTTGGCACGATTTTCCTGGCCATGCCCGTGGCTCTTTTGCTGGGACTGAAGCGGGAGGCCATCGGCGCTACCCATTCCATCAACCGGGAGACAAACCTGGCGCTGATTACCGACATGTACGGGCCGGATTCACCGGAAACCAGGGGAAGCCTTTCCATCTATGTGGTCGGCGGCATGGTGGGAACCATTTATTTCGGATTCATGGTGTCCGTCATCGCCTCTCTCGGACTGTTTCACCCCTACGCCCTTGGCATGTCCTCCGGTGTCGGAGCCGGAATTATGATGGCCAGCGCCACAGCCTCTCTGACAGAGCTTTATCCCTCCATGGCGGAGGAGATTTCTGCCCTGGCCAGCGCCAGCGAAACCATCTCCGGCATCGACGGCATCTATATGGCGATTTTCCTTGGGCTGCCGCTGTGCAACTGGATGTATAAGAAGCTGGAGCCGGTGCTTGGCCGCAGTTCCTCCAAGGCTGAAGCTTCCGGAAAATAATTGTCGAACACGCCGCCAGACACGGCGGAGAAATGGAGAATATTCGTTATGAGATATATTGAATGGGCATTTTTATTTCTGCTGTCCGGCCTTGGCATCGGCCTGGCCAACTATGTGGGCTTTCATGTAAGCTTCGGCGAATCTCTGCCGGGAATCCTGATTCTGCTGGCCATCGCCTTTGCCGGCGTGATCGTCAGCAGGCTTGTCCCGCTCAGGCTTCCGATTGTCGCTTACGTATCCATCATCGGCCTTCTGACCGCCTCCCCCTTATCTCCCTGCCGGGAATTCGTCATTGAGGCCGCCGGAAAGATCAACTTCACCGCTCCTCTGACCATGGTGGGCGCCTATGCCGGCATGTCCATCAGCGACCAGGTAAAAACCTTCGCGAAGCAGGGCTGGAAGATGATCCTGATCGGCATTTTCGTCATGACCGGAACCTTCGTCATGTCCGCCATCATCGCCCAGACCACCCTCTCCCTGACCGGAGCCATATAAGGAGGCGCCATGTTTGATCTGATTGTACGGAATACTGCGGCCCTTCTGGAGGACGGGAGCGTACGGGAGCATGTGGATGTGGCTGTAAAGGACGGGCGGATCGCACAGCTTTCTGACCATGACGCCGCTTCCCCGAAGACAGCCTCCTGCGTCCTGGACGGATACGGCAGGCTGCTGATGCCGGGACTTGCCGACTGCCACATGCACACCGGACAGCAGCTATTAAAGGGCCGCGTGCTTGACGAGCTGCCCATGATCTGGACACGCATCATGCTGCCCTTCGAGAGCACGCTGACGCCGGAGCTGATGAGCGTAAGCGCCGGGCTGGCCGCTTTGGAAATGATCCGCTCCGGCACAACCGCCTTCGTGGATGCCGGCAGCTACCACATGGAGGAGGCCGCCCGTGTATACGGAGAATCCGGCCTGCGGGGCGTTCTCTCCGTCTCCACCATGGACGAGCCCGGCCTGCCTCCATCCATCGCCTGCACGGCGGACGATGCCGTTTCCATGACGGAGGCCCTGTTTGACGTCTGCGAGGATTATCCCCTCTTAAAGGCCGCCTGCGCGCTCCGTTCCCTGATCTCCTGCTCTCCGGAGCTGATCCGGCGGATCTCTGAGCTGTCTCTCCGGCGCGGCTCGCTTCTCCAGGCCCACATGAACGAATATCCCGGCGAGGTGAATTTCTTCCTCCAGAGGTATCAGCTGAGACCGGTGGAATATCTGGAAAGTCTCGGCGTTCTCGGTCCCCGCTTTATCAGCGCTCACAGCCTGCTTTTATCCGAGCGGGAAAAGGAGCTGTTCGCCGAAAACCAGGTAAAGGTATGCCACTGTCCTTTCAGCAACTGCGCCAAGGGCGTTCCTGATACGCCTGCGCTTCTGCAGCGCGGCATCTGTGTCGGCCTTGGCACGGACGGAGCCGCCCACGGCGGCTTAAGCCTCTGGAATGAGATGAAGATTTTCCGCTCTGTCATGAACGCGGTTCACGGCGTTTCCGAAAGCAACCCCCGGATCATGCCGGCAGCCACGATTCTTGATATGGCCACAAAAAGCGGCTGTCTGCTTATGGACGAGCCGGAGTGCGGCCGCATAGCCGCCGGATGCAGGGCAGATTTCATCACCATCGACATCCGCCAGCCCCATTTATATCCCACCGGCAATCTGGCGAACACCCTTCTGGAATCTGTCACCGCCGGAGACGTAAAGGACATGGTTGTAAACGGACGCCTGATCATGAGGGACAGAGAGATTCTGACCCTGGACGAAGAGAAAATCCTCTGGGAGGCAGAGCAGTACATCGGATAGCCTCTTCCATACAGCTACAGATAGAAAATCAATCCCGTCACGCCGCTCAGCAGCATGATCATGATGGGGTTGATTTTCTTTTTCCGGATAATGGCAAACATGATCAGGAATATGACCAGAGCCGCCGGATTTAATCCCGTCAGAAGCCTGTCCCGTTCCAGTGTCTGCGTTCCCCAGAATGCCAGAATCACAATGGTGGCCGCAGCAGAAATAATCAGCCCCAGCGAGGCGGATTTTAACCCGTTCAGCACCTCGAACACATAGGTTGATTTTTTGTGCTTCTGGAAAAAGTAATATAAAAACAGGCTGATCACCACGCCGCAGAGTACGCATCCTGCTGTTGCCGCAATGGCTCCTGCCGCTCCGCCGATCTGCAGCCCCACAAAGGTGGAGGTATTGACCGCCAGCGGTCCCGGAGTCATCTGGGAAATGGTAATGATATCCGTAAACATTTTTGTGCTGATCCATCCGGAACGGTCCACCACCTGCTCCCGGATCAGAGGAATGATGGCGTAGCCGCCGCCGATGCTGAACAGTCCGATTTTCAGAAACGTCCAGAATAACACCCAGATCATGCTCATCCGTTCTCCCTCCTTCTCCAGAATACTCTCGCGATGCACAGGCCGCAGCACACGATCAGAATCAGCGCCACATTGATATGCAGGATAAAATTAGCCGCAAATGCAGCCGGGATCATCAGGGACAAAAATGCGGACCTTTCCTTTAAAATCATGGCGCACATATCGATGATCAGATCCACCATGATGGCCGCCACGCCGGCCTCCATTCCCTTCAGCACTGCCGCCGCCACGGTATTGGAAATAAATGCCGAGTAGAAGGCTGAAACGGCTCCAAGGATCACCAGAGGCGGCGTCACCGCCGCAATACAGCTGATCACAAGTCCCGCCAGCCCCGCCACCCGGTAGCCGGCCAGAGCCGACAGATTGATGGCGATAGCTCCTGGCGTGGACTGAGCCACCGCCGCCATGTTCATCAGATCATCCTCTGTGAAAAACCGTTTTTTCCACACAAAAAAGCGGCGAACCATAGGCACCACCACATACCCGCCGCCGAAGGTAAAGGCGCTGATAAATAAATTCACTCCAAGAAGCCATAAATACGTTTTTCTGTCTGTTTTCAACATCATTCTGACCTTTCTTTTTTCATACTGCCTCATTATACGCCTTGAAGATGAATCTGTAAAATGATATAATTTTATAAAACCGATTACTTTTACTCATGTCTGGCCGCAAAAAGAAAGGAGCTGTGCATGAACATCCGACACCTTGAAATTCTCGAAGCCATTGCCGAAACCGGCGCCTTCACCGGCGCCGCCAGGAAGCTTTTTATCACTCAGTCCGCCGTATCCCATGCCGTTGCGGAGTTGGAGGCCCAGGCAGGCACAGCCCTTTTCGAGCGCCTGCCAAAAGGCGTTTCCCTGACCCGCTGCGGCCTCTCCCTGCTGGAGGAATCCCGCGGCATCCTGACTGCATGCAGAAATCTTGACCGCCGCATCGCACATCTGGAGGAAAACACCCCGGTCACCGTGGTATCCAGCATTACCATCGCCTCCTTTTTGCTGCCCCGGCTTCTTGGCCGGCTAAAGTCCGCCTGTCCCGATATAAGCATCCTTGTCCGGGTAGCCAGCGCCACCGCTGCCATCGGCATTCTGCAGCGCGGCGAGGCGGACATCGGCTTCTGGGAGGGCGCCGCCCCCATGGGCGAATTTGAGACGATCCCCCTTGGCTCCTACCGGATGCGGGCCGCCTGCTCGCCGGAATTCCCCTTAAAAAAGCAGGTGATTTCTCCGCAGGAGCTCTGCCGCTTTCCTCTGCTTCTGCGGGAACCGGGAAGCGCCATCCGGGACACCTTAGAGCACAGACTGGCTCTGGCCAACCAGAAGGTCTCTCCTGTCTGGGAAAGCGTCAACTCCATGGCCCTTGTAAAAGCGGCTGAGGCCGGCCTCGGCATCACGATTCTGCCAGAGCTGCTCCTCCTTGATTCCGCAGAATCAAACCGGCTGCGTTTTCTTTCCATCGACGGGATCGAGCTGGATAATCAGATGCTGGCGCTGTATCACGCAGACAAATATATCACCAGGCCAATGCTTAAGCTTTTGGAGGAATTAAAGAAAAACGGCGCGGGCATTTAGCCCACGCCAAAATCCGTGATCTCATACAGCACCTCCACCGCCGGATCCTCAAGAAGCCACCGGTACTCGTCCATGAACCAGGCCACCAGCTCCTCATCCCGCCTGATGGGCGTCGTATTGTTATTATATACATTGACTGTCCCCAGCTTAAAATACCGTTTCAGACAGTCCATGTCATACCGGATCATGTCCTTTGTCTGTCCCTGGATTCCCACCATCAGACAGGGAGAATCAAAGTACTCCGCCACCTGCTTTGGTCCGGCAAAATCCGCGTGCTTATTTAAAACACGCTGACGGAAATCATGATCAAAGGTCTCCACGCCGATCTTGAACACGATCGGAGCCGGCATCCGGCTGCGCATCTGAGCCAGTTTGCTCCGGTACATCCAGTGAGCCTCGAAAAACAGACCCTTCAGCTGCTTTTCCCGGACAATCCGCTCAATATCCTTAAGCGTCTCCTCCGGCAGCTCAAAGCAGCTGCCGGAATTGATCACCTCAAGAACCCCCAGCTCTCCGGTTACCTGGCTTAGCACCTCCCGGTTCAGAGCCGCCATGGCCGCGCCGTCCCGGCCGTTGTCGTCAATATAATCGCAGAAGCTGCATTTCCCCCATGCGCAGGGGAAGCCGCGAAGCAGGCAGATTTCCCGCGGATGCTTTTTCGTAATCCTGCTATATCGTTCTTCCGGCACGCCCATGGCTGTTTTCTCCCTTCCAGCGCCAGCGCAGGTCAGAGGGCATGGCCTGCAGCAGACATACTACCGCAAACAGGCTGACCAGCCGGTCCGCATAATCCGTTAAAATCTGCACCACAAAAACGCTTGCCGTCATTCCCAGCGGCGTTTTCGCCAGCAGCTGCACCAGCACCGTGGAACCGGACGAGGTAATGCCGCCGAATAAAAACGCGCAGATCATTGAGCTGACCACAGTTCCCGGCACCGTAATCATCAGAGCCGGCAGAAACAGGCTGCTCCGCTTTACCTTATATTTCTGAAATACCAGCCCGGACATCAGTCCGGTGATCATGCCCACCGGAGCAAAATACAGGGAATAAATATCCGTAGTCATTCCCATAACCACGCCGCTGATCAGGTTTGGCGCCATACCAAACACCGGCCCCATCCAGGCGCCCGCAAGAATGGTTCCGATGCTGTCCAGATAAATCGGCAGATGCAAAAATAAAGAAATCTGGCCTCCCGCCACGTTGACGCAGGCCGCCATGGCCACCAGACAGATTTGAAATGCCGTAATTTTATGTGTTGTTTTCATATGATGTCTCTTCCTCCTGTCCCTTCTGTACTCTGCGCCGGATCCCGCACCAGCTGATCAGTCAGATCCAACTCCTCCTCCGGAATCCCGAGAATCCTGGAAAGAAACAGCCGGAAAAATCCTCTCACATCCACCTGGGTCAGCACCAGCGCATTCGGCCTCTTTTTATAAAAGCTCATGGAATCCACCACGGTCTGCCCCATGGAAATCCCTCCGGTCTCCACCGCCGTATAGGCCCGGATGCCGCCGCACAGCGAACGGTCTGCAAAATAAGCCACTGCCAGCGGGTCATTGATAACACAGCCGATCAGATGCTCCCATTTCCAGTGGAAATCGTAATAAAACTTTGTGATGGCCTGAACAAACCGTCCGGTCTCCGGCTTCAGCCGCTTCATATACTCCAGAAGATCCGGCGTCAGCACAATCCTCCGCGTCACATCAAGCCCCACCATGGCGATCTCCCGTCCGGTGCGGTAAGCCGTATCATAAACCAGCGCCGCCGCGTCCGGATCCGCCCAGTAGTTGTATTCCGCCACCGGCGAGCAGTTCCCGTGGTTGCGGAAGCTTCCTCCCATGGAAACCAGCTCATCGATCATGGAAAATGCCTCCCCATCCCGCTGAATCAGTCTGGCCAGATTCGTCATCGGTCCCAGGGCGATCACAGAGCAGCCGTTTCCCTTCTCCGACAGACTGCGGATTCTCTCCGACATGAAGGAAACTGCGTCTAAGCTCTGCCCGTATCCCGGAACCTCCGGAAGAAAGCTTTCCCCCAGCCCGTCCTCCCCGTGGGTGTCCAGGGCATTGACATACTCCCGTTTCAGCGGCTGTGCCTCTCCCTGAAACACCGGAATATCCAGCCGGTCCATCTGCTTTAATACCTTTTTCGCATTCCCGAAGCCCATCTCCACCGGACTGTTGCCGCATACAATGGTGATGCCCTCCACCCAAAGCTCCTCCATGGAAAGAGCAAGCATGATGGCAAGGCTGTCGTCAATTCCCGGGTCACAGTCTATGATAACGTGCTTTTTCGTACTTTGCCGCTGTTCTCTGACGTTCTCCATTCGATCTCCGTTTCCTTTCAATAGCCTGTAATTATTCAGGACCGCGCATCAGGCGCACTTTCCTGTGATACAAAAAGAGGTGCCGCTTCTGCCGCGCCTGAACCGTTCAGGCAACGACAAAAACAGCACCCCGATCCTTCAGAGTGTTCATCTGCGCCTAGTTTTTTATCCTGGGAGGTTCTCGAACCAGTCAGCCTGGAAGGCCGTTTCTCTTATTCTTTCTGCAGACCGGCGTTTCCACCGTATCGGTGAAAGTATAGCACAGGTTGAGACGGGGCGCAAGGATTTTTTCACCTTTTGGCGCCCCGTTTTTCACTCATCTGCTTCCAGCCGTCCCTCCGCCGTCAGCTCCGTCTCCGCCTT
>JAUNGW010000233.1:939-1622 GCA_030524245.1 Eubacteriales bacterium | reverse complement strand
AAGCCTGTCGTCTCCAAACATTTCTTCCAATTCATTTTCTGCCTCAGTGACCCCGTCGGTATACAGAAAAAAGCGGGCGCCCTTCTTAAATTCCACCGTCTGTTCCCGGTATTTTTGCTCCTCCCACAAACCAAACACCAGATCCGAGCTGCAGGCGAGCTGAGTAAAGACTCCATTCTCGTACGCCAGGTACGGCCTGTTATGTCCGGCGTTTATAAAGGTCATAACCTCCTGCTCCATATCCAGGATCCCCACAAACGCGGTCACGAACATCTCCTCGGGATTGTCCTCGCATAAGTGGTTGTTTACACGGTACATGAGCTCATGAAGAGGCATGTCAAGCATCCCATAATTCTTTATGTGGGTTTTTGCCATAGCCATGAACATGGCGGCCGGCACTCCTTTTCCCGATACGTCGGCCATCACGACACACGCCCTCTTCCCTGAAATCAGGAACACATCGTAGAAGTCTCCTCCAACCTCCTTGGCAGGCTCCATAAACGCGGCAATCCCTATTCCCAGCTTACTCTCGATCTCCGAAAAATCATGGCGTAAAAGCCCGGTCTGGATCCGTGCCGCAATCTCCAGCTCCGAATGCAGACGGGCCTGTTCCGCCACCAGGCTGGTGGTCTTTTTGTACGCCTGATTTAGGAGCTCGCCGTAGAGCTTTTTATTCCGCCTCG
>JAUNGW010000233.1:0-929 GCA_030524245.1 Eubacteriales bacterium | reverse complement strand
CGACTATGCTCCCCGGCGTCATTGGGAGGTTGATTATATTTCCGCTGCCGTCCAGGACATCGGCCTTTCCTTCTAAGAGAAGGTACATGCCGTCATCCCCCGGCTCTCCAAAGCGCATCAGCTCTTCGCCCGGCAAAAAGGTGACCTCCTCCATGGCTGACAGAAGCTGGCGGCCGCCTTCCGTCAGCTTCCCGTCCTCCTCGGATGAAACGATCGCCCGAACCGCTTCCATCTCCATCAGCATCTCTGTCTCCATACGTTTTTCCTCACGGAAGGGGACGGATGAAATACTTGCCATATCCGTCGCCCGCCTCAAACTTCACTTCGCAGTCTCCCACGGCCACATATTCAGTCCGGGAGATTCCGTATATATTTTTATCCTGCCAACTGCTCACCACCGCTTCCGCAAGCTGATCCGGCGTGGAACTGATGGCAGACAGGAGAGCCGTGAACACCGCGTAGTCGTAGGGAGCCGCCCGGTTCTCCTCCGTGCTGTCCGGTTCTAAACTGACGCCAAGATCCAGACGGTAGCCGTTGATCTCATAGTCTTTATAAAGCCCCATATATCTTGTGCCGGCTTTGGCAGCCCGGGTGGTTCCTCTTGTTGTATTTCCGGTCTGCCACGCCCGGTACTCCACGCCCTCGTTGTCCACAGTCAGACGCCGTTCTTTTAAAAATGCTGTTTCAATTTTCCCGTTCAGCGCCTGAAGCGGGTCCTTCGATGCAGTCCACGCCTCCCCTGGGCTGCCGGCCGGTACGAACCTTGCCGGTATGGAAAACGTCACTCCCAGAATCTCCTTTTTCAGTTCATACCAGACGCCGTTCTCATCCACACGGGATCCATCCGGAGTCACTTCCCCCATGGCGCAATGGCCGTCTTCGTATAAGTAATAGTATTTTCCTGAAACCTCGATCCAGCCCGTCCTCAT
>JAUNGW010000072.1 GCA_030524245.1 Eubacteriales bacterium | reverse complement strand
GCGAGGAAGAAATTGTTCTCTGTGTTTTGCATGAGAGGAACTATCAGGATTGAGCCATCAAAAAAAGAAGGCTTTCTTTAACCCTGGATTGACTTATCCAAATTGGATTCAGAAACATCCTTCATTGACATGGCCTGCAGTCTTCTGTGAGACTGCAGGCCATATATTATCTTTTTGCAGCTCTCCTCCACGTCATTTTACTCCGCCTTCGTGGTCTCTGCCGCCTTTGTTTTGCCGGTCACATCCTCCACGCCCTCTTCCACATCATCAATCAGGCCGTCGATCACGCCGCCGTCCTTCTCTGCCGCGGCGCCGCCGGTGGAGGTTCCGCCGTTTCCGCCGGTCATTCCCGCTCCGCCTGTTTCCTTATCCATACCGGCAGTCTCCCTGTCAGAGCCATTGTCTGAACCGCCAGAGGTCTGTGCCTCCGTAGTCTGACTCCCGCCTGTGGTTTCCCGGCTTCTGTCACTCTTACTGCTGCAGCCCGCCAGGCACAGCATCGCAAATGCCAGCAGCATGATACAACATGACACCCTGATTTTTTTCATAATCACAATCTCCTTTTTATTTATTTGTTATGGTTCCGGACAGCAGGATTCTTTTTTATATCACAGGGTGCTTCCTGTGATATAAAAACGCTCTGCAAAGGATCGCACTGCGGCGGAATGGAATGATGCCGCTGACGCGACCCGCCGCAGGCGGAGAATCCTGCGTGGCAGGATTCCTTTTTATTATAAGGAGATCGTATCATTTTATACCATACGGACAGGTTATGCAAAAATTAACATTATAAGGACGGAAGAATCTGCCGTGCCGCCGGCGGAAAGTCTGCGCAGCAGGCTTCTTTTTCAGGAAGCTGCCTCAATCACATCCGCCATATCATACAGGCCTGCCGGCTTTCCTGCCAGAAACATGGCCGCTTCCAGGGCGCCCTTTCCAAAAATAGCCTTGGAATATGCCGTGTGGGAGAAGGTGACAACCTCGTCCCGTCCGGCAAAAATCACATCATGCTCGCCTACAATGGAGCCGCCGCGGACAGTGCTTATGCCGATCTCCATGGGATCCCGTTTGGCCCGCTCTGTGGTTCTGTCATATTTGTAATGATACTGCCCGTTCATGGCTTCGTTGACGGAATCTGCAAGAGCCAAAGCCGTCCCGCTGGGAGCGTCCAGCTTCTGATTGTGGTGCTTCTCCACAATCTCCACGTCAAAGCCAGCGCCAGCCAGCACCCGGGCCGCGTCCTTTACAAGCTTCAGCAGTGTATTGATGCCCAGGGACATATTGGCGGAACGGAGAATCGCCGTCTTTTTACTGCTCTCCTCCACCAGCTTTACCTGCTCCGGCGAAAGGCCTGTAGTGCACAGCACAAGCGGCATCTTCTTCTCCGCGCAGTAATTCAGCAGATGATCCACAGCCCTGGCAGAGGTGAAATCCACGACCACATCCGCCTCCACATCGCATTCCTCCAGTGAAGAAAACACCGGATAGCCCAGGCTCTCATCCTGGCGCGGATCAATGCCCGCCACAACCGAAATTCCGTCCATATCCTTCGCAAGCCCTGTAATCGTGCGGCCCATGGCGCCGCAGCAGCCATGCATGATCATCCTTACCATACTGTTTCCTCCTTTATGTCAGCGGTTCTTATTTCAAAATTCCATATTCTCTCATAGCCTGGGCCAGACGCTTCTGATTCTCCGGCTCCATCTCTGTCAGAGGCATCCGAAGGGGTCCGACCTCCTTGCCCATCATATTCATGGCTGCCTTGACCGGAATGGGATTCACCTCACAGAACAGCGCGTTGATCAGCGGAATGGCATCCAGCTGCATCTGGCAGCTCTTCTTCACATCGCCGCGGAAATAGGAAGCGCATATCTCATGGGTCTGCTGCGGAGCCACGTTGGACAGCACGGAAATCACGCCCTTTCCTCCGAGAGACAGCAGGGGAACGATCTGGTCGTCATTGCCGGAATATACGTCAATCTCGCCGCCGGCCAGATGCATAATCTCAGCAATGGCGGAGAAGTTTCCGCTGGCCTCCTTCACACCTACAATGTTCGGAACCTCCTTACAGAGCTTTACAATGGTTTCCGGCTTCATGGTAACGCCGGTACGTCCCGGAATATGATATAACAGCACCGGAATCTTCACCGCATTGGCAATCTCCGTAAAATGCTTAATCAGACCGTTCTGAGTGGCCTTGTTGTAATAGGGGGTCACAAGAAGCAGTCCGTCTGCTCCGGATTCCTCCGCCGCGATGGTTTTTTTTACAGCCTCTCTTGTGCAGTTTGATCCGGTTCCTGCTATAACCGGAATCCGATGGTTTACCTGACGACAGACAAACCGGATTACCTCATCGTCCTCCTCATGAGTCATGGTGGCAGACTCTCCGGTAGTTCCGCAGACGATAATCGCATCGGTGCCTCCCGCGATCTGCTCCTCAACCAGCTCTGCGAGCTTTTCATAGTTGACGTCTCCATTGTCCTTAAACGGGGTAATCAGCGCCACGCCTGCACCTTCAAAAATAGCCATATTTCTTCTCCTCCTTGCATTGGTGTAAAATACAATAATATGAAAAAGAATCCTGCTGCGCAGGATTCTCCGCCTGCGGCGGGTCGCGTCAGCGGCATCATTCCATTCCGCCGCAGTGCGATCCTTTGCGGAGCGTTTTTATATCATAAGACGCACGTTCCTGTGATATAAAATAAAAAGAGGGCTGACAGTCATGGCCAGCCCTTAAAGTCCGCAATTAATGCTCTTCCTTAAGTAGCTCTCCATCCGTCAGGATGACAGTCATATGATTCTTCACCATATGCCCAGATCCCGGATCCCAGACGATCCGCAGCCTTCGGCGCTCACCCTTTCAAGCATCTTCTCCTGTCTCTGGAACATCCAATACTTTACTCATGCTTCGCGCAGCCTCTACTTACCTTATCAATACGTACATATTATCATCAACCGTATAAATTGTCAATACGACACCGGTCAGGAAATCCGTCCGTTTTACTGCTGTTTTTACGCTTCTGTCACCGGCGCTCCAGAGGTATCCGTTCCATCCTGTCCGCTGCCTCTGCAATCTCCTGAGGAACCGTCTTCCCTGTCAGAATTACGTCCGCCTCGTCCCTTACCTCAAGAATGGACAAAAGCTCCCGGGCAGTCACAATTCCCTTCTCCACCAGCCCCAGCGCCTCATCCAGGATCAGAAGATCGCACTCTCCTGTCCCCATCACCTTCCGCGCATAATTCAGGCCGTTGAGAATGTTGAAACGCTCCTCCTGTCTGGCCTCCTGGCTCAATTCCTCATAGCAGGAATCTGACTTTTCAAACCAGAATACCTTAAGCTCCGGCTCCAGGCGTTTATAAATTTCCCGGCTCTCCTGCCTGCGGCTTCCCTTCAAAAACTGAATCACAATCACCTGCTTGTGGCCATTCAGCGCCTGCACAGCTCTTCCCAGGGCCATCGCCGTCTTCCCTGAATCCTTGTCTCCGCAGATCAATTCGATTCTTCCTGTATTCATCACTTACACACCTCATTCGTCTTTATCTGAATCGGTTTTTTCTCCATACAGCGTGCTTATATTACCACATCCCCTCATATTTTGCAAGCTAATGTTGCGCAGACGGCGTCCGGAACTGCTCACCAGCCGCCGTTTTCCCGGTTTTTTCAGGCAAGTGCGCTCTCATCGGCACACTCCAGCTTGCTGATGGACACCTCATAGGCCACCCGTTTTTCACACTGCGTTTCACTCAATTTCTTCGTGTATTCCCGGCTCTGAACCCGTCCCCATACCTGAATCCTGGTTCCCACCGTAAAGCCGGCGGCGAATCTGGCATTTCTGCCCCAGGCGATACACGGTATGTAATCTGATTTTCCATAAGGACGGTTCACCGCCAGCAGAAGGTCTGCTATTTCCCTCCCCAGAGGCGTTTTCCTGTAAACAGGCGGCTTGCAGATATATCCGTCCAGAAAAATCTGGTTTGTCTTCGTGTAATCTGTAAATGCATCCATAAAATGGATTTCCCGCACAAAAACAGACAGCACCAGCTTGTTTCTCACTCCCTCATGCCGGTTATAGGACCGGAACTGGCCTACAGCCTCCACCGTACAGCCGCGGTAATCCTCCCGCACATCAATCAGGCGCTCCGATATCATCAGCGGAATGATGTCTGCCTGCTCGCTTAACCGGTTCACCGCCACATCCACCACGAAAAATCCTTCGCCGAACACCTCGTGGCTAAAAGAAAAACCAGAAACAATCTCTCCAATCACACTCACTCTGTTATTCTCAATCACTTTTTCTGACATGGTACTTCTCTCCTCTTTTTATACATTTTGGACGTTTGCCATTAGTATATTTATGATCCTGTTCCCCACATCATACCATTACCTTATCGCCTTTTCTTGACAGAATCTGCGGCGTCCGACGGCAAAGGGGCCGGAGCCATACAAATTCTCAAAAGAACTCATCTAACTCCAGCCCCGTCTCAAGCTGCCTTCCTGAACATCCTGAACAGTTGCTTATTTTTTCATTGCCGCACGTTTTCTTAAAAGCGGATCCAGAATCTTCTTGCGGATACGCAGGTTTTCCGGCGTTACCTCAAGAAGCTCGTCAGTATCGATAAACTCCAGACACTGCTCCAGGCTCATGATCTTTTTCGGAACCAGCTTCAAAGCCTCGTCGGCACTGGAGGAACGGGTGTTGGTCAGCTTCTTCGTCTTGCAGACATTCACCTCGATATCCTCTGCCTTCGGATTCTGTCCGATAATCATGCCGCCGTATACCTTCTCGCCCGGGCCCACGAACAGGATTCCCCGCTCCTGTGCGTTAAACAGGCCGTAGGTAATCGTCTCGCCGCTCTCATAAGCGATCAGGGAACCGGTCTTTCTGTAATTCAGATCCCCCTTATAGGGACCGTATCCGTCAAAAATCGTGTTCATGATGCCGTTTCCCTTTGTGTCGGTCATGAACTCACCGCGGTATCCAATCAGTCCTCTGGACGGAATGGAGAATTCCAGCCTTGTATAGCCGCCGTTTGCCGGGCTCATTCCCTGAAGCTCTCCCTTTCTGGAGGTCAGCTTCTGGATGATCGCGCCGGTAAACTCCTCCGGCACATCGATGTAAGCCAGCTCCATGGGCTCCAGCTTCTGGTTGCGCTCATTTGTCTTGTAGAGCACCTCTGCCTTGCTGACAGCGAATTCAAAGCCCTCGCGGCGCATATTCTCAATCAGCACTGACAGATGCAGCTCGCCGCGCCCGGAAACCTTAAAGCAGTCAGGAGAATCCGTCTCCTCCACCCGCAGGCTCACGTCTGTGTTAAGCTCTCTGAACAGGCGCTCCCTGATGTGGCGGGAGGTGATAAACTTTCCCTCCTGGCCGGCCAGAGGGCTGTCATTGACCATAAAGTTCATGGCGATGGTCGGCTCGGAAATCTTCTGGAACGGGATTGCCTCCGGATTCTCCGGGGAGCAGATCGTATCTCCGATATGAAGGTCTGTAATACCGGACACAGCGACAATATCTCCCACCGTAGCCTCCGTCACCTCCACCCGGTTCAGTCCGTCAAACTGGTAAAGCTTTCCGATCTTCACCCGGCGCAGCTTGTCCGGATCGTGGTGGTTTACAATCACGCACTCCTGGTTTACCTTTACAATACCGTTATCGATCTTTCCAACGCCGATCCGGCCCACATATTCATTGTAATCGATGGTGCTGATCAGCATCTGGGCCGCCGCGTCCGGATCTCCCTCCGGCGCCGGGATATAATCCACAATCGTCTCAAACAGCGGAGCCATATCCGTCTCCGGATCCTCCAAGTTCTTCTTTGCAAATCCTGCTCTTGCAGAAGCAAATACAAACGGGCAGTCCAGCTGTTCATCAGAAGCATCCAGATCCATAAACAGCTCCAGCACCTCATCGATCACCTCGTCAGGACGCGCCTCCGGCCGGTCAATCTTGTTGATGCAGACAATAACGGAAAGATCCAGATCCAGGGCCTTCTGCAGCACAAACTTCGTCTGGGGCATGGGGCCCTCATAAGCGTCCACCACAAGAATCACGCCGTTTACCATCTTAAGCACGCGCTCCACCTCGCCGCCGAAGTCCGCATGTCCGGGAGTGTCAATAATGTTGATTTTCTTATCCTTGTAAAAGACAGCTGTGTTTTTGGACAGGATGGTAATGCCGCGCTCGCGCTCAATATCGTTGGAATCCATCACGCGCTCCGCCACCTCCTGGTTGGCCCGGAACACGCCGCTCTGCTTTAACAGCTCGTCCACCAGAGTGGTCTTGCCATGGTCAACGTGGGCGATAATGGCAATGTTTCTCACATCTTCTCTCTTGATCATCATAATGAAATCTCTTCTTTCTCTGTTCTTCAAAAAAGCTAAGGACCGTATCTCGTCCTTAGCTTCTATTTTCTTTTTATCACAATTTATAAATATATCATTACGGAGGAAAGATTTCAAGCAGTTTCGGAACTTTTTTCTTCAAATACCAGGAACTGGCCCTCCGCCTGACCGTAATACACTGGCTCATCCAGAAAAATCTGAGCTCTGCCGCCTGTTTTTTCCGTCAGCTGAGAAAGAAAGCTGTTCTTTTTTTCCTCCGGCACCAGAACCGTCATGGCCACCTGATCCGTGTACTCCGTGTCAAGAATGGGAGCTTCCTGCCGGGCCGCCAGATACTGAAGCTTCCCCACTCCACTGTAATCGGTGCCGACCGTAATCCTGCTTCCCGGAATTTTCTCCAGAATCACGCTGTTTTTCAACCCCTCCTGCACGGCGCCTGAGTAGGCTCGCACCAGACCGCCGGTTCCCAAAAGAGTTCCGCCAAAATACCGGGTCACCACCACGCAGATATTCACCACTCCGGCGCCCAGGAGAACGTCCAGCATAGGCCGTCCCGCTGTCTGGGCCGGCTCCCCGTCGTCGCTGCATTTCTGAAGCTGCCCCCGCCGCCCGATCACGTAGGCCGAGCAGTTATGCCTGGCATCCCAGTATTTTTTCTTCATCTCTGCAATGAAGGCGGCGGCCTCCTCCTCTGTTTCCACCGGCCTGACCGTGGCAATAAAACGGGACTTTTTCTCCGTCAGTTCCCCCTGGCCGCCCTTATATAAAATTTTATACCGTTCTCTCATACCGGTTTTGTTTCCTTTCATTCCGGCAATACTATGGCCGGATACCGTTTTCATCATAACAGGATTTTCTGCTTCTGGCAAGAAATTTGACTGCCGGTTGAATTGTTTTCCTGTTTTTGGTATAATGCCCAAAGGAGGATATCCTGATGAATAATTATGGAAGAACTGCTACAGAAAATAAAATAAAAGCAGCCGGATCCAAGACAAAAAAGTACACCACCCGTGTGTTTCTGACGTTTTTTAAAACCTGTCTTGTGCTTCTGGCCTTTGTGCTGATTGTGGGCGCCAGCACTGGCATCGGCGTGTTTATGGGCATCATCGACAGCGCCCCGGAGCTGAATGTGGACAGCATTGTGCCTGTAGGATATGCAACCACCGTTTATGACAGCGCCGGCAACTTAACCGACACCCTGGTAACCGCCGGCTCCAACCGGGAGGAGGCCACCTATGAAGAGCTTCCCCAGGATCTGATCAATGCCTTTGTGGCTATTGAGGACTCCCGGTTCTGGACTCACAACGGCATCGACCTGCGGTCCATTTCCCGCGCGGCCGTAGGCGTTCTGGTCGGGGAAAACCGCGGCGGCGGCAGCACCATCACCCAGCAGCTCATCAAGAACAACATGTTTAACGGCGGCATGGAGACAAGCTTCGGCGCCAAGCTGGAACGAAAGATCCAGGAACAGTATCTGGCCCTGCAGCTCACAAAATCCATGGACCGCCGGCTGATCCTTACCAACTACTTAAACACCATCAACCTGGGCAACAACACCCTGGGCGTCAAAGTGGCGGCACGCCGTTACTTCGGCAAGGAGGTTTCAGACCTGACGCTTTCCGAGTGCACCGTCATTGCCGGTATCACCCAGAATCCATCCCGCCTCAATCCCATTACCGGCCAGAAGGCCAATGAGGAAAAGAGAAGGGTGATCCTTCAGTACATGTATGAACAGGGCTACATTACGAAGGAGCAGCAGGAGGAGGCCCTGGCGGACGATGTATACTCCCGTATTCAGAACGTGGATACGATTTCCAGGGAGACCTCTACTCCCTACAGCTATTTTACAGATGAGCTGATCCAGCAGGTAACCGATACGCTGATGGAAAAGCTTGGCTATACGGAAACCCAGGCCCACAACCTGGTGTACAGCGGCGGTCTTCAGATTTACACCACCCAGGATCCGCAGATCCAGGCGATTGTGGACGAGGAGGTCAACAATCCCGACAACTATTCGGCCAGACGCTACTCTGCCGAGTACCGTCTTTCCGTTACCCATGGGGACGGAACCACGGAGCATTTCTCTGAAAAGGATCTGCTCAGCTGGCATAAAAACACGCTGAATGACCGTCATGACGGTCTGTACAACAGCGAGGAGGCGGTTCAGCAGGACATCGACAATTATAAATCCTGGCTGTTGAAGGAGGATGACGCCATCATCGGCGAACGGCTGACCAAAATCCTGCAGCCCCAGGTTTCCTTCGTGCTCATGGATCAGAAAACAGGTCAGGTAAAGGCCATCAGCGGCGGCCGCGGCGCCAAAACCGCCAGCCTTACCTTAAACCGCGCCACCAACACCATGCGCCAGCCAGGCTCCACCTTCAAGGTGATTTCCGCCTTTGCGCCGGCTCTGGACACCTGCGGCGCCACCCTGGGAACCGTTTACTACGATTCAGTCTACACCGTTGGAACGAAGACCTTCTCCAACTGGTACAGCCAGGGCTACACCGGATATTCCAGCATCCGTGACGGCATCATTTACTCCATGAACATTGTGGCGGTCCGCTGCCTGATGGAAACCGTAAGCCCGCAGCTTGGACTTGAATATGCGGAAAATTTCGGAATTACCAGCCTGACCTCATCAGACCTGGGCGCATCCCAGGCTCTTGGCGGACTGACTGTCGGCGTTTCCAACCTGGAGATGACAGCTGCCTACGCTTCCATTGCAAACGGCGGCGTATACACAAAGCCGGTATTCTTCACAAAGATCCTGGATCACGACGGAAAGATCCTGATCAACAATGAGCCGGAAACACACCGGGTGCTTAAGGATTCCACCGCCTTCCTCCTTACGGATGCCATGGCGGATTCCATGGAGACCAACCGCAAGTTCGGAAGCAGCGTAAACTCCACCAGCGCACGTGCCAATATTCCCGGCATGTCCAATGCAGGAAAGAGCGGCACGACATCCAAGAACAACGACATCTGGTTCGTGGGCTACACGCCCTACTATACCGCCGGCGTGTGGGCCGGCTGCGATGATAATCAGAAACTGACCGGCCAGAACGGCGGAACCTCCTTCCACAAGGATATCTGGCGCAAGATCATGACCAGGGTCCATGAAGGCAAGTCCGATCCCGGCTTTGAGGTGCCTGACAGCATTGAAACCGCGGAAATCTGCCGTAAATCCGGAAAGCTGGCTATTCCTGGCGTCTGCTCCAATGATCCGCGGGGCAGCGCAGTCTACACCGAATACTTCGCCAAGGGAACCGTTCCCTCCGAGATGTGCAACACCCATGTGCGGGCCACGATCTGCCAGATCACCGGTCTGCTGGCAGGAAGCAGCTGCCCGGGCTACAGCAGCATCCGCATTGCGCTTCCGGCAGGCGAGGACGGCCATACTGACGATTCCAACTATGCCCTGCCCTCCAGACGGTGTCCCGGACACTCTTCCGCGTCCGCAGCCCCGTCTGTAGAAGCCATCCCCGGCGGAACAGCCGCTCCGTCAGAAACACAGGCCCCCGGCGGCAGCGATTTATCGCCGCTCGGGCCCGGCTACTCCTCCGCTCCCGGAGGCAGCAGTGTGATTATCTCGCCTGGAGCAGGCGTTTCCGGTGGTCCCGGAGCCAATTAATAAAAATAATTCTGCTGTGCGGGATTCTCCGCCTGCGGCTGGTCGCGCCTGCGGCATCATTCCATCCCGCCGCAGTGCGATCCTTTGCGGAGCGTTTTTATATCATAGGACGCAATCCCCTATGATATCAAAAAGGAATGTCCGGAGTCTTATCTTCCAGGCATTCCTTTTTCTCTTTTATTTCTTCATTTTCGGCTTAAAGATCAGCGCCCCCAGGTATCCGAATACAAGAGCCGCCGCAATTCCTGCGGCGCTGGCTGTCAGGCCGCCCTTAAAAACTCCGAGAAGTCCCTCCCTGTCAAGCCCCTCCGCCACGCCCTTCCACAACGTATTGCCAAAGCCGAGGAGCGGCACTCCCGCCCCTGCTCCGGCCCACCGGGAAAAAGGCTCATAAAGTCCCAGCCAGCCGAGGACCACGCCGGACACCACAAGCGTAACCATCACCCGTCCCGGCATCAGCTTCGTTCTGTCCAGTAAAATCTGCACCAGCCCGCAGATGGCGCCTCCCACAAAAAACGCACGGACGACCTCCATCACAACGCATCACCTCCCTGAAAGCTCTCCAGCATTACGCCGTGGGCAATGCCGGGAATGCTCTGCCCCTCATTGAAGCTGACCGCAGACAGCAGCGCGCCGGTGGGCAGAAACAGTACACGCTTCCATTTCCCCGTCAGAAGTCCAGGCAGAATACAGGCGCAGAGCGTCACAGCCGAGCAACCGCAGCCGCTTCCTCCGGAATGGGTATCCTGCCGTTCATTGTCGTAAATCTCCAGTCCGCAGTCCATATGCCTTCCTGCCAGTTCATGCCCCTGCTGCCGCATAAAATCAAGCAGGGCCTTCTGTCCCACTTTCCCCAGATCTCCGGTAATAATCCTGTCATAATAATTCTCATCTACACCAAAATCCCGGAAATTCTGCATAATCGTATCCCAGGCCGCAGGCGCCATGGCCGCTCCCATGTTCATGGAATCCCGCACGCCCATGTCCACCATCCTTCCCGTGGTAATACCGGTAATCCTCACAGCGCTCTTTCCCGGCCGCGCTGCGCTGTCCCTTGACAGCACCACCGCACCGCAGCCGGTAACAGTCCAGGCAGCGCTTTCCGGTCTCTGATTTCCATATCCCAGCGGAAAACGAAACTGCTTTTCCGCTGTGGCATAATGGCTGGAGGCCAGAGCCAGCACCTTATCCCCATACCCTGCGCTGACGCACATGGCCCCCAGTCCCATCGCCTCCCCCATCGTCGAGCATGCGCCGTAAAGACCAAACAGAGGAATCTTTAAATCTGCCGTTCCAAAAGAGGTAGCGATCAGCTGTCCCAAAAGATCCCCGGCAAACAGATAGCGGACGTCGCTTCTGCTGATTCCGCTTTTCTCCAGCGCCAGACCGGCCGCCTGCTTCTGCATGGCGCTCTCTGCCTGCTCCCAGCATTCCGCTCCGAACATGGGATCCTGCTCCGTCACATCGATTGCCGGACCCAAAGGCCCATCCCCTTCCTTCCTGCCCGCCACACATGCCATTCCGGCAATATACACCGGATGGTCAAACCACAGACTGGCTCTTCCCTTCTGCATTCCGTTTCCCTCCACAGCAATTTTAAAAGCCCGGCCGCACTGCGCCGCCGGGCTTATGCTATGTACAGTATCTGCGGAAAGCAGAAAAAATATTCAGCTTCGGATTCCATTCTCACTCACAGCTCATCAGCTGGCTGACACAGTCTTCCCGCCGCAGCCGATCCAAAGCCTTAGAATTCCAGCCGCAGCTGGCCGTCTATCCAGCTTTTTTGCCGCGCCTCATGTATGACATCTCCCGGCATATACCCGCCCAGCAGAAATGGAGATGACGGATCATGCTTTTTCATGTTTTCCCTCACAAGCGCTGCATCCGTATTAGCATAGCAGTACCTGCACAGATGTCCGCATGTATCGTAAGCCCCTATATCCACGCCCAGCAGACAGGCGCACTGCCCGTTTCGCTGGTTGCTCTTTCTTTTTGGCACATCAAGATTGGCATGAAGCGCAGTTTCAAACGTATTTACTGTCATGCAGCCAGAGCAGTCCGCCCCGTAAGGCGCCAACTCATCCCCCTCCGCACAGGGCTTTAGTACCATTCCATACCGCTTCGCAATTCGGATCATCTCTTTACCAAGAAAGAATTTCTCTTTTTCGGATACCTCCCGCGCTTCCGGAAAGTTACGTTCTACCTTCTTATAAATGTCAATAAAACTGATTACACAGGATTTTGTATAGCCAGAAAGCGCTGCAGCCATGTTTTCAAACATTTCCAGATGATACTCAGCAGAATGGGCATCGTCAACCAAAATCGGATCATACCTCCATCCCACGCTGTCCACTCCGACAACCTCTGACAATCGCTTAAAATCATTTATGACTTTTTCTTTTTCAGGCACATTCGGCTCTATATCTTTTCCGTATGGCGTGATGGTCACAAACCAATACTGTCCGTATGGCTTCAGCCGCTCCATATACGGCAGCATCGGCGCCGGATTTTTCGTGCAAAACGCGATTAAATCCACCACATCCGGAGACAGACTGTATCTGGTCACCTGCATCGGATTATAGGGATTTCGGACAAGCACAACCCCCCTCCCTTATCCGTTTTATCAGCCATTGAGAATAAAATGCCGGAATGTCCGTTCGCATTCCTGTTTGTATGATCATGTTTCACTGCCCCTTCAAAAGATAGCATTTCGTTCGTTTCTTCAATTATTCCAACGTCTCCAATTCCTTAATGCTCCCCATATAATTATTCCGCAAGCAGCCAGTCCATAAGATTGATGGATTTGATGCCATCATAAGATGCATCCATTCCCGTGTTCATGGCGCTCTTTCACATATTCACAGAACGCATCACTGTTCGTGTTTTTAAATGCGTGAGACACAAGTGTCTTGAAAGGCTGTAATCTCATTCAAATACAAATCTCTTTTTTGAGTTCAGGAGTATCAATCATCTGATATCCCGCCTTGCAATAAGAGCATAGCACAAACTTTTAGAAAAATCGAGTTTTTGCACTGAAATGCACAAAGTTTTACGTTTTGACGGTTTTTGCAGTGTTTCTTGTTTTAAGTTGAGGCTTGAACTTGAAATAAAAATACGTCAGATTGTTTTATCCTGTACCTTCTGTTATTATCCCATCTTTGACAGTTAAAAAATCAAAAAGTCGCTGTATCCCTTATATTTACTGGGGTTCAGCGACTTTTTTCATCGTCACGAAGTATGGTAATTTATTCCTTCCCTTTACTTTTTTCTGAATGGTTCTCATCTTACTTTTGGTTATAAACTGGTAGTCCGTTCGG
>JAUNGW010000071.1 GCA_030524245.1 Eubacteriales bacterium | reverse complement strand
GAGGACGGAGCGGAGAAAGGGACGCAGAGCGGGGAGGCCGGGCCGGACGCGGACCGGCAGACAGAAAGCAGCGGCGGAGGACCGGACGCGGGGCCTTCCAGGGAGACGCTGGCGCGGCTTCAGGATTATGATTATCTGATGAAGCATTTTTACAGCGTTCATGCCTCCACAACGGCAGACCGGGAGCTGGTAAAGGCTGACATGCTTTTGGGAACAGATTTGAGCCTGGAGCAGGATGCGTCGGTGCCGCAGATCCTGATTTACCACACCCATTCCCAGGAAACCTACGCCGATTACGGGCCGGATAATCCGGACGCCAGGGTGGCGGCAGCAGGGGAGTATCTGGCCGAGCTTCTGCGGGCGAAGGGGTGGAACGTGATCCATGACACCAGCGCCTACGATATTCAGGGCGGCAGGCTGGACCGGAGCAAGGCTTATAATTATGCGCTGGACGGCATAAACAGCATTCTTCAGGCAAACCCTGACATAGAGGTGGTGCTGGACCTGCACCGGGACGGGGTGAAGGAGGGGACGCGGCTGGTCAGCCAGGTAAACGGGAAGCCTGCGGCTAAAATCATGTTTTTTCAGGGGATGAGCCGGACGCCGGAGGGGGCCATCGAGTACCTGCCGAATCCGAATCTGAAGGAGAATATGGCCTTTGCCTTTCAGATGCAGCTGGCCGCAGAAAGCCTTTATCCCGGCTACACCAGAAAGATTTATTTAAAAGGCCTGCGGTACAATCTGCATCTTCGGGGCCGCTCCGCCCTGATCGAGGCCGGCGCCCAGACAAATACCCTGGAGGAGGCGCTGAACGCCATGGAGCCGCTGGCGGAACTTTTGGATATGGTGTTGCAAGGAAAATAAAAAAATGATATGATTATGGCTGTCATTATATACGTGTGATTGAGAGAGGAAAAGATTATTATATGGCAGCAGATCAGAGCAGGATTCGGAACTTTTGTATTATTGCCCATATTGACCACGGCAAATCCACCCTGGCAGACCGGATTATCGAGATGACCGGCCTGCTGACCAGCAGGGAGATGCAGGCGCAGGTTCTTGACAATATGGACCTGGAGCGGGAGCGGGGCATCACCATCAAATCTCAGGCGGTGCGTACGGTATACAAGGCGAAGGACGGAGAGGAGTATATTTTCAACCTGATCGATACTCCGGGCCATGTGGACTTTAACTATGAGGTTTCCCGCAGCCTGGCGGCCTGCGATGGAGCGATTCTGGTGGTGGATGCGGCTCAGGGCATTGAGGCGCAGACTCTGGCCAATGTTTATCTGGCCCTGGATCACGACCTGGATGTGTTCCCGGTGATCAACAAGATCGACCTGCCCAGCGCCCGGCCGGACTGGGTGGCGGAGGAGATCGAGGATGTGATCGGCATTGAGGCTCACGATGCTCCGCGGATTTCCGCAAAGACCGGACTGAACGTGGAGGACGTGCTGGAGGCGATTGTCCATAAGATTCCGGCTCCAAAGGGGGATCCCCTGGCGCCGCTTCAGGCGCTGATTTTCGATTCCCTGTATGATTCCTACCGGGGCGTCATTGTGTTCTGCCGGGTGAAGGAGGGCACGGTGAAGAAGGGCACCAGAATCCGGATGATGGCCACGGGAGCAGAGGAAGACGTGGTGGAGGTAGGCTACTTCGGCGCAGGCCAGTTTATCCCCTGCGAGGAGCTGAGCGCCGGTATGGTAGGCTATGTGACGGCCAGCATCAAGAACGTGAAGGATACCCGGGTGGGCGATACCATTACCGATGCGGGGCGTCCCTGCGCACAGCCGCTGCCGGGCTACAAAAAAGTGACCTCCATGGTGTACTGCGGCCTGTATCCGGCGGACGGAGCAAGATACAACGACCTGCGGGACGCCTTGGAGAAGCTGCAGTTAAACGATGCGTCCCTGTTTTTTGAGCCGGAGACCTCCATTGCCCTGGGCTTTGGCTTCCGCTGCGGATTTTTGGGACTTCTGCATCTGGAGATTATCCAGGAGCGCCTGGAACGGGAATACAACCTGGATCTGGTTACTACGGCGCCCAGCGTTATTTACAAGGTTCACAAGAAAAACGGAGAGGTGATCGATCTGACGAACCCGTCGAATCTGCCGGATCCGACGGAGATCGACTTTATGGAGGAGCCTGTGGTCAGCGCGGAGATCATGGTGACCACAGAGTTTGTGGGCGCGATCATGACTCTGTGCCAGGAGCGGCGCGGCACCTACCTGGGCATGGAATATATAGAAGAGACGAGAGCGCTTTTAAAGTATGAGCTGCCGCTTAACGAGATTATTTATGATTTCTTCGATGCCTTAAAGTCCAGATCAAGGGGCTATGCTTCTTTCGATTATGAGCTGAAGGGCTATGAGCTGTCCTCCCTGGTGAAGCTGGATATCCTGATCAACAAGGAGGAGGTGGACGCGCTGTCCTTTATCGTCCATGCGGATTCTGCCTATGAGCGCGGCAGAAAGATGTGCGAGAAGCTGAAGGATGAGATCCCCCGTCATTTGTTTGAGATCCCGATTCAGGCCGCGGTGGGCGGAAAGATCATCGCCCGCGAGACCGTGAAGGCCATGCGCAAGGACGTGCTGGCCAAGTGCTACGGCGGCGATATCAGCCGGAAGAAGAAGCTGTTGGAAAAGCAAAAGGAAGGCAAAAAGAGAATGCGTCAGGTGGGCAATGTAGAGATCCCACAGAAGGCATTTATGAGCGTACTGAAGTTGGACAATGAATAACAAACAGGAACTGGAGCTTTATATCCACATTCCTTTTTGCGCCAGGAAATGCGCCTACTGCGACTTTCTGTCGTTTGCGGCGCCGGAGCGGGCTATGGGGGATTATGTGGAGAAACTGATTGAAGAAATATACGGACAGGCTGTAAATTTTCAGGAGTACCGCGTCACCACCATTTTTGTGGGAGGCGGTACTCCGTCCATTCTGCCCGCAGAGCGGATGGGAGAGATATTTGCCGCCGTTTTTCAGTGCTTTGATGTGGCGGAGGATGCGGAGATTACCGTAGAGGCCAATCCGGGCACGCTGACCATGGAGAAGCTGGAGGTGTACCGGGAAAGCGGCGTCAACCGGCTGAGCCTGGGCCTGCAGTCGGCAGACGACAGAGAGCTTAAGTATCTCGGGAGGATCCATACCTATGACGACTTCCTGAAAAGCTATCAGAGAGCCAGGCAGGCGGGCTTTGCCAATATCAATGTCGATCTGATGTCGGCGCTTCCGGGGCAGGATGTGCATTCCTGGAAAACGACGCTGCGGAAGGTGATGATGCTGCGGCCGGAGCATATTTCCGCCTACAGTCTGATCATTGAGGAGGGGACGCCCTTTTATTCCAGGTACGGGGAAGGCAGAAGAACCGGAGCGCAGCCGGAGCTTCGGACTGGTCCGGGACTGCTTGGCAGCCCGATGTCCTTAAACTCTCTTCCGGAGCTTCCGGGGGAGGATGTAGACCGGGAGATGTACCATTTGACGAAAACGCTTTTGGCGGAGCATGGGTATGACCGGTACGAGATATCCAATTACGCCAGGCCGGGCTTTGCGTGCCGTCACAACATCGGCTACTGGACTGGTGTGGAGTATCTGGGGCTGGGGCTGGGGGCTTCCTCTTATGTATTCCGCCACCGCTACCGCAATACGGATGATTTTATGGAATATCTGTCGCTGGATCTGCGTCAGGCCGGCGCGGCCGCCCGGGATATCCAGGAGCTGACCGTGAATGAGCGGATGGAGGAATTCATGTTCCTGGGACTCCGCATGATGCGGGGGGTCTCCGGCAGTGATTTCCTGGCCAGATTTGGCCAGAATATGTGGAACGTCTACGGAGATGTGATCGAAAAGCTGCGCAGGCAGGGGCTTTTGGAGGTGGAATCCCCGATGATCCGGCTGACGGAGCTGGGGATAGATGTGAGCAATACGGTGCTGAGCGGGTTTCTGCTGGATTCGTGACATGACGGAAGGCCCGGGGTCATCTGACTCCGAGCCTTTTATACAGCCGTCTGAGCATCACCATGGCGGCGGCTGACAGAACCAGCTCTGAGAAGAACTGGGCGTAGGCCAGGCCGTACATGGGGAAGAGCGCGTTTAAAATCAGCAGGGCCGGGATTTCCAGCACCAGCTTTCGCAGAATCGCGAAAACCAGCGGGATGCGGCCGTTTCCAAGGGCCTGGAACACACCCACGGCCAGAAAATCCGTCCGCAGAAAGGGGAGCACCAGGCACATGCCCCGCAGAAACCAGGTTCCGTACTGAATAATCTGATCATTGTTGATGAACAGACGGATCAGGGAGCCGGAAAAAACAAAGTAGAATACGGTGACGCCAACCATAACGGGGATGAGCGCATGATAGGCAAAGTCGATGGACGCCTTCATGCGCTTATAGTTTGTGCTGGAATAGTTGTAGCTGATAATGGGCATGCAGCCCTGGGAAAAGCCGACGGCCATCTGGATCGGCACCATATTGATCTTCTGGGCAATGCCGATGGCAGCCACAGCGCTGGCGCCGTAGCCAGCGGCCAGGTTATTGAGCAGGGTCATGCCGGTAACATTCAGCAGGTTCTGTATAGAGGAGGGGATACCGACGGAGCAGACTCCGAGGATGATGTCCTTTTTCAGCTGGAACCGTCTGGGAGACAGGCAGACGCAGGTGGTTCTTCTGCGGACGTACATTAACACCAGAAAATACGTCAGAGCCACGCAGTTGGATAAAAACGTGGCCAGGCCGGCGCCGGCCGCTCCCATATTCAGTCCCCAGGGCAGGATAAAAAACGGATCCAGCAGGATGTTTAAGAGACAACCGCTCATGGTACCGATACTGGCGTGGAGGGAGGCGCCCTCCGACCGGACCATGTAGGCAAATACCACGTTCAGAATCGCAGGCGCGGCGCCGCAGATAACGGTCCACTGCAGATAGCCGTCGGTGGCGGCTCTTGTGGCGGCGTCTGCACCTAAAAGAGTCAGAAGCGGTTCCCGGAAGGTGAGGCACAGAAATGAAAACAGGAGCGCGGCGGCCAGCGTACAGTAAAAACCGAAGGCGGAGATGCTCTGGGCGAAGGCGAAGCGCTTGCTTCCCAGGGCGCGGCTCATCATGCTGGAGCAGCCTACGCCGAATAAATTGTTGACGGCATTGAAGCCCAGCATCACAGGCGCGACCAGGGTGACGGCGGCTGTCTGCACCGGGTTATTTAACAGGCCGACAAAATAGGTGTCGGACAGGTTGTAGATGACCATGACCAGGGAGCTGATAACCGTGGGGATGGTGAGATTCAGCACTGCCTGAGGAACAGGCATCTCCTCGAACATGAAGGTTCGGGATGGTTTGATGTTCTTTTGTTCTTTCATTGTGTAAACCCTCTGCTATTATGTGAATATTTCGTTAAGAACAAGTATAGCACAGATTTCATTTCTTTGACATAAGCTTTGCCGGAATATTTACATTTCGGTAAAGATTTTCTCTGGGATCCTTTGCGGAGCGTTTATATATCATAGGGTGCATGTTCCTATGATTATGAAAAGAGGCGGGTCCCTGCGGACTCACCTCTCGCCTCTGAATAAAAGTTCAATATAAGCCAGAATCAGCGGCGCCACGCCCTTGGCCTCGTTTTTCACCACCGGCTCCCTCATGTAGTAATCGAAGGTGCCCTCCCGCATCTCCTTGTTGCCCAGGCCGGCGACCAGGCAGATGCCGCCCAGCTGCAGCTGTCCGTCTTCCTCGGAAAGGTAGGTTTCACAGATGCCGTCAAAGGCTCTTCTGCCGTATACAAAGTACATTTCCGGCAGAAAGCCCAGCCGCACGCTCTTCATGATGGCATAGGCGAAGATGGCGGAGCCGGAGGTTTCCAGGTAGTTGGGCTTTATGCCGCCGCGGTTGACAACCTGATGCCACATGCCGGTCTGCTCATCCTGGTAGGGAAGCATGGCGTCGATCAGCTCACGGTAGATTCTGCCGAGCTCCTGCTTTTCTGCGCCCAGGGTTTCGTCAGGCATCACCTCCATGGTGTCGATCAGAGCCATGGCATACCAGCCGAGAGCACGCAGCCAGAAGTTGTCGGAAAGACCGGTGACCTTGTCGCACCAGAACATCCGCCGGGAGTCGTCGTAGGCATGGTAGTAGAGGCCGTTTCGCAGATCCCGCATAAGATTATATACATTCATAAACTGCTGGAAGCTGTCCCGGCAGTTTTTTCCTTCGTTGTAGGCCAGCTCATACTGCATATAGAAGGGCTGAGCCATGTAAAGGCCGTCCAGCCAGATCTGGTCAGGATAGATGTCCTTGTGCCAGAAGTTTCCGGTGGAGGTGCGGGGCTGGGAGACCAGCTGGCTGTAAACGGTGTCGATTGCTTTTCTGTATTTTTCCTTGCCGGTGAGCTTGTAAAGATCGAACAGGGTCTTGCCTGCATTCACGTTGTCCAGGTTGTGATCCTGGGGCTGATAGGAGAGAATGCTGCCGTCGTCCCGGACAAAATAGTCGATAAAGCTGTCGGCAAAATCCAGATATTCCTTCTTTTCTGTAATGTGATAAAGCTCCAGGATGGCCTTGATCATACAGCCGTCCATGTAGTTCCAGGACGGCTTGCTGCCCTCCCGGATCTTCTCAATATTCCAGATGGGCTTCTGAGGGCTGCTTTTTTCTAAAAGCTGGTCAATGTAACGGTCAAGAATTTCCATAGTGTTTTGATCTCCTTCACAGCGGTGATTCGCCGTCATGCGAATCGTGTCCATTTATATTAGTATAAAATACCAGAAAAGGCAAACGTGCAATCGTTTGCAATTAGTATTATGTTATCATAACCGCAAAAGAAAAAGAATTGGGAAAATAAGACAAAAAATATGCGATAATTTTAGTCAAAATGACAATGACAGGAAGAATAAAATATGATAAAATGCAAACATCAACAAAACAAGTGCATGGAAGCCGGTATCGTTTGAAATGTAATCACTTACAAATGGCAGAAATGCACAAAAATTAAACAGCAGACTGCAAACCTTTGCAACAACAGCAGCGATCAGACACCGAACGAAGAAAAAGGGAGCGGGAAAGCGAAATATCATAATGAAAGGGAGACAAGATTTATGAGAAAGACCATGAAACAGGCAACAGCATTGACTCTGGCAGCAGTTACGGCACTGTCCCTCACCGCGTGCGGCGGCGGCAAGACTGACGCGCCGGCAGCAGACGGCGGCAGCGAAGGAGGAAGCAGCGATGGACAGATTAACCTGACCTTCTCCTGGTGGGGCGGTGACAGCCGTCATGAGGCAACTGAGAAGGCCATCGAGGCATTTATGGCCAAGTACCCGCATATCAACGTGACTCCGGAGTACGGCGCATGGACCGGCTGGGAGGAGAAGCAGTCCCTGAACATCCTGGGCGGCAACGCGGCAGACGTGATGCAGATCAACTGGAACTGGATTGATTCCTATTCCAATAACGGAACAAACTTTGCGGATCTGAACCAGTACGCTGACGTACTTGATCTGTCTCAGTTCCCGGAGAACGCCAAGGAGCAGTGCACCGTGGACGGCAAGCTGATGGCAGTGCCGGTGGCTCTGACCGGACGTCTGTTCTACTGGAACAAGACCACCTTTGATGAGGTTGGATGCCCGATCCCGACGGATACCGAGTCTCTGCTGGCAGCAGGCGCAGCCTTTAAGGCTTATGACGAGAGCTACTATCCGCTGGTGCTTCAGGAGTACGACCGTATGATCTTCATGGTTTACTATCTGGAGTCCAAGTACAATAAGCCGTGGGTAGAGAACAACCAGATCCAGTACACGCAGGAGGAGATTCAGGATGGTATGGATTTTATGTGCCAGCTTGAGGACGCTCACGTAATCCCGACCGTTGCGGTGGTGCAGGGCGATATGGCTGACTCCATCGACAAGAACCCGAACTGGATCAACGGTAAGTATGCAGGTATCTTCGAGTGGGATTCCTCCGCAAACAAGATGCAGAAGGCTATGGAAGAGTCTGCTGACAAGCCTGGCCAGGAGTTTGTAATCGGCGACTTCATCAAGTTCGGCGATTACCAGGGAGGATTCACCAAGATCTCCATGGGTCTTGCGGTGGCAGCTACCTCTGAGCATCCGAAGGAAGCGGCGATGCTGATCAACTTCCTGTTAAATGATCCGGAGGGCGTTGAGATTTCCTCTACCGAGCGCGGTATCCCCTGCTCTGCGGCAGCTCTGGAAATCCTGGACGAGAAGGGCATCGGCGATGCTATCGTTAAGGAAGCAAACGCGAAGGTTATGGAGTACTGCCCGTTCCCGCTGGATGCCAAGTTTGAGCACAACGACTTAAAGGCAAACCCGGACGGCGTTTACTACAAGGTATTCGGCAAGTTAAGCTCCAGAGACATCGACAGCGCGAAGGCAGCTGCCGATCTGATGGAAGGCGTCAACGAGTGCATGGGCAATTAACTGGCTGAACATACCATAATCGCAGCAGTGATTCAGGACGGCGTAAAAGCAAGGCCCCCAATGGGCTTACAAGCGAGCTTGACGCCCGTTTGGGGCCTTGCTTTTACGCCGTCCTGAACAGTTTATCGACATCATGGAAGTGCATAAAACGGGCCGCCGGAGCTTTTTTCGGCGGCCCTGTGAGGGGAAAGAGTGATATATGATAGATAAAGAGAAGTATCCTATGCTGGCAGCTGAGTTCCAGGCCATGGGGGAGATGACCCCGGAGCAGCTGGTGCGGCTGGCAGACACGATTCCTCAGGTGTCAGAGGAGATCTATGAGCATTACAGAGCCCTGCGGGAGCTGCTGAAGAAAAGGCTGTCCCGAATCCGGCAGCTGTGCCGGCAGGAGGACGTAAAGATTCTGTTCCCTGATCCGGAGGACAGGCGCCGGCTGGCTTATGCGCTGGAAAAGGCATGCGCCATGCAGGTGGTTTTGCCAGAGAAATATGAAGAACTGGCACAGGTACTATCACAATAATAGGAGGTAAGGTATGCAGAAAAAATCTTTCAGCAAGGTATTGTCTGAAAACGCCGGGTTTTTCTTTATTATCCCGTGGCTGATCGGATTCCTGGTATTCAAGGTTTATCCGTTCGCATCGTCGCTGTACTACAGCTTCACAAACTATGACTTATTTACAGGTATCACGAAGACGGGACTGATGAACTATCAGGACATTTTTACAGATGAGGATATTATCCGCGCGTTTGCCGTAACCTTTAAGTACGCGATTTTCGACGTGCCGATGAAGCTGGTATTCGCTCTGTTTATTGCGTATATCCTGAATTTTAAGTTAAAGGGCGTGAATTTCTTCCGTACCGCTTACTACATTCCGTCCATCCTGGGCGGTTCCATCGCTATCGCGATTCTGTGGAGAGCCGTATTCAACACAGACGGACTGATCAACACGGTTCTGGGCGTGTTCGGCGTTGACAAGATTAACTGGATGGCAGGCGCAAACTCAGCGCTGTTCGTGATTATTCTGCTGCGTGTGTGGCAGTTCGGCTCGGCCATGGTTATTTTCCTGGCAGCCTTAAAGGGCGTGTCCCAGGATCTTTACGAGGCGGCCTCCATTGACGGAGCCGGCAAGTGGACTCAGTTCTTCCGTATTACGGTGCCGATTATTACACCGGTTATTTTCTATAACCTGATTACCCAGCTCTGCCAGGCGTTCCAGGAGTTCAACGCGCCGTATCTGGTAACGAAGGGCGGCCCCAACGGAGCAACCACTCTGATTTCCATGCTGATTTACAACAACGCGTTCCTGCGCCACAAGATGGGTATGGCCAGCGCACAGGCCTGGATTCTGTTCCTGATCGTTATGACCTTTACGGCCGTTGCGTTTATCAGTCAGAAGAAATGGGTTTACTATTCTGATGAGGATGGGAGGTAGAAAACATGACAAGAGAGCAGAAAGCAAAAGTCAGCGCTGTATTGCGCTACATCGTACTGATAGTTGTCGGCATTATCATGGTCTATCCCCTGATCTGGATGGTGGGAGCTACATTTAAGACAAACTCTGAGATTTTTACCAGCGCATGGTTCATGCCGAAGAATCCGGTGTTCGACGGTTATAATGACGCGTTCAAAAGCTATGGCGGCAAGATCGACCTGATCAAGGCCATGATCAACACCTACAAGATTGTAGTTCCGAAGGTAGTGTTCACGGTTTTATCCGCTACGGTTACGGCCTACGGCTTTGCACGGTTTAACTTCAAGGGAAAGAACATTTTCTTTGCACTGATGATTTCCACCCTGTTCCTGCCGCAGGTAGTGTTAAACGCGCCTCAGTACATCATGTACAACGGCTGGGGCTGGACAGATTCCTATCTGCCGCTGGTAATTCCGTCTCTGTTTGCGGCGGATACCTACTTTGTATTCATGCTGGTGCAGTTTTTACGCGGAATCCCGAGAGAACTGGAGGAAGCGGCGAAGATTGACGGCTGCAACGCGGTAAAGACTCTGTGGTATGTGATTGTTCCCATGCTGAAGCCGTCTCTGGTATCCTGTGCGCTGTTCCAGTTTATGTGGACCTCCAACGACTTCCAGGGACCGTTGATTTACATTTCCAACATGACGAAGTATACGCATTCCATTTACCTGCGTATGTCCATGGACGGTGATACCGGCTTCCAGTGGAACCGTATCCTGGCCATGTCCCTGATTACCATAATTCCGTCTCTTGTGGTGTTCTTCTGCGCACAGAACTCCTTCATCGACGGTATTGCGGCAGGCGGCGTAAAGGGCTGATACAGTTACAGAACGGGGAATCTCAGAGGGGGATTCCCCGTTTTGTCTGAAAAAGACAGATCAGGAAGGCAAAGGAGATAGCTATGAAGGTCAGTTGTATATTCCAGACAGCGCGGAGCGTTACTCTGGAGGTGGAAAATGGAAGTATTTTTGAGCTGGAGCAGCCGGCAGAGATCTATGTGAACGGAGCTCTTTACGGGAAAACCAAAAGAACCATTACAAGCATATACGGCTTAAAGCCGGAGACATCCTACGGGATCCGCGTCTGCTGCGGCGGCGTGGAAGCGTCCCTGACGGTGACGACGGATACGGAATTTGTGACCCTCAATGTGCGGGAGTTCGGGGCGAAGGGAGACGGCGTACAGGATGATACGCTCTTCATTCAGGCGGCGTTTATGGCCTGCCCGAAGCAGGGACGGGTGCTGATTCCGGAGGGGATCTACCGGATCACAAGCCTGTTTTTAAAGGATGATCTGACGGTGGAGCTGGCAAAGGGAGCTGTTCTTTCCGCGGAGACGGACCGGAGCCGTTTTCCGGTTCTTCCCGGCATGATTCAGGGCTGGGACGAGGAGTCGGAGTATAACCTGGGCACCTGGGAGGGCAACCCGCTTTCCATGTTTTCCGCGGTTATCACTGGTATTAATGTAAAACATGTGGTATTCTATGGTGAAGGCGTGATTGAAGGAAACGCGAACGCGGAGCCGGATAACTGGTGGTACAATCCGAAGGTGAAGCGGGGGGCATGGCGTCCGAGAATGATTTTCCTGAATCACTGCGAGGACGTGGTATTCCAGGGAATCCAGGTGCAGAACAGTCCCAGCTGGAATATCCATCCGTATTTCTCGGATCATCTGCGCTTTATCGATATGAAGGTGCTGAATCCGAAGGATTCTCCAAACACGGACGGCCTGGATCCGGAATCCTGCCGGGACGTGGAGATTACAGGCGTGTACTTTTCCCTGGGGGATGACTGCATTGCGGTGAAATCGGGAAAAATATACATGGGCGCCAAATACAGGCGTCCCTGCGAGGATATTGTGGTCCGTCAGTGCTGCATGAGAGACGGGCACGGTTCCGTCACCATCGGCAGCGAGATGGCCGGCGGCGTGAAGAATCTGACGGTGCGGGACTGCCTGTTCCTTCATACGGACAGAGGCCTGCGGATCAAGACACGGCGGGGCCGGGGGAAGGCGGCGGTAATAGACGGCATTCTGTTTGAGAATATCAGGATGGACCACGTCATGACGCCGTTTGTAATCAACTGCTTTTATTATTGCGATCCGGACGGACATACGGAATACGTGCGGACGAGGGAAAAGCTGCCGGTGGACGAGCGGACTCCGGAGATCAGAACTCTGGTATTCCACAATATAGAAGCGAAAAACTGTCATGTGGCGGCAGTTTATATGGATGGCCTGCCGGAGCAGAAGATCCGGAAGGTGATTATGGAGCATGTGCACGTTTCCTACGCGGCAGATGCCAGAGAAGGGCTTCCGGCCATGATGGACGGGCTTGAGCCCTGCAGAAAAATGGGGATTTATGTGAATAACGCGGAGCAGCTGACGCTGCGGGACGTGACCGTCCAGGGGCAGGACGGGGAAGCATTTATGCTGCATGGGATTGACAGAATGGAGAAGGAGTAATACAGCTATGGTAACGATCAAAGATGTGGCGAAGCGGGCAGGAGTATCTTATTCAACGGTATCCAGGGCCTTGAACGGAATTGGAAACGGAAGCGAAGGACGGAGAGAGAAGATTGTAAGGATTGCTGAGGAGATGGGCTACGTGCCGAATCAGGCGGCAATCAACTTAAAGCTTTCCAGATCTTATGTGATCGGACTGTATTTTTCTACCATCAGCAAAATGACCTCGCCATTTGTGCTCCACGATGTGCTGACCGGAGTTTACAGCGTGGTGGGGAGCCGCTACAATGTGGTGGTCAAGGGCATCGATATGCACGAGGCGGGGACGCTGAATCCATGCTGCTATGACGGGATCATCGTTCTGAGCCAGAGAAATGAGGACCAGGCCTTCATGGATGAGGTCATGGAAAAGAAGATTCCCATGGTGGTGATCTGCAGAACCGTGTATGTGGACGCGCCCAATGTGACCACCGATGAGGCGGGAGCCATGGAAAAGGCGATGGATTATCTGCTTGAAAACGGGCACAGGAAGATCTGCGTCATAGAGGGAGCGCCGAATCTGGATTCCACGAGACTCCGGCACCGGGGCTGGCAGACCTCCATAAGGAAGCACGGCCTGGATCCGGAGGAGATTCCGGTGGTGGGCGGCACCTACCGTTATGCCAGCGGCTACCAGGGCGCAAAGCTGCTTCTGCAGCATGAGCCCACGGCGATTCTCTGCTTTAATGACGAGATGGCCTTCGGAGCCAGGGAGGCTATCGCGGAGGCGGGGCTTCGCGTGCCGGAGGACGTGTCTTTGATCGGCTTTGACAACTGGGATCTGTCCGGCTACAACAGCATGAGGCTGACCACGGTGGAGCGGAGCATGAGCGATATCGCGAAGGAAGGCACCAGGGTGCTTTTGAAGCGCCTGGAGGACGGCGTGGTGGACAACAGCAGGACGTTTCTGGAAAACAGGCTGATTGTCCGAGACACGGTGCGTGATTTAAGAAGCCGGTAAGGATATGGTCGGAACCTTAAGAAACGATTAAGAAACTTAGAGTATAATTATCATTGGCAAAAATAAAGGGAAGAGACCGAAACCTCTT
>JAUNGW010000070.1 GCA_030524245.1 Eubacteriales bacterium | reverse complement strand
TCTTCGAAGACTTTTGATGTCTCTTTTTTGTCTAAGGACTTCATTGTCGGAAACAACAGTACGTCCCGGATCGCCGGCGAATTCGTCAGCAGCATCACCAGACGGTCAATGCCGTATCCAATGCCTCCGGTCGGCGGCATACCGATCTCCAGTGCGTTCATGAAATCCTCATCGGTGGTGTTGGCCTCCTCATCGCCGGCTGCCAGAGCAGCCTCCTGGGCCTTAAACCGCTCTCTCTGATCGATGGGGTCATTTAACTCGGAGTAAGCGTTGCACATCTCACGTCCGTAGATGAACAGCTCAAAACGCTCCACCTGCTCCGGATGGTCCGGCTTTCTCTTGGTCAGCGGAGATACCTCCACCGGATGATCCATGATGAAGGTCGGCTGAATCAGATGCTCCTCCACAAACTCCTCAAAGAACAGGTTGATGATGTCGCCGCGGACATGGCGGTCCTCGCAGTGGATCTCTTTCTCGTCCGCCAGCTTCTTCGCCTCTTCCGTGGTTTTAATCTCGTTAAAGTCAATGCCGCTGTACTTTTTGATGGCATCGATCATGGTCAGACGCTCAAACGGCTTTCCGAGATCGATCTCCACCTCAGCATAGGGAATCACCGTGGTGCCGCAAACCTCCTGGGCTACATGGCGGAACAGGTTCTCCGTTAAATCCATCATGCCGTTGTAATCCGTGTAGGCCTGATAAAGCTCCATCAGCGTGAACTCCGGATTGTGTCTGGTATCCAGTCCCTCATTCCGGAATACGCGGCCGATCTCATACACCCGCTCCATGCCGCCTACGATCAGGCGCTTTAAGTAGAGCTCCAGGGAAATGCGCAGCTTCACATCCTCATCCAGCGCATTGTAATGGGTCTCGAAGGGTCTTGCCGCAGCGCCGCCTGCGTTGGCCACCAGCATCGGAGTCTCCACCTCCAGGAAGCCCTGGCCGTCCAGATAACGGCGGATGCTGCTGATGATCCGGGAACGCATCACAAAGGTTCTTCTCACGTCCTCGTTCATGATCAGATCCGTGTAGCGCTGACGGTAACGCATATCCGTATTGGTCAGGCCATGATACTTCTCCGGCAGAACCTGCAGGCTCTTGGAAAGCAGCGTCACTTCCTTCGCGTGAATGGAAATCTCACCCATCTTCGTGGTGAAGACGATGCCCTTAATGCCGGCAATATCGCCGATATCCATGCGCTTAAAGTCCTTGTAGGCTTCCTCTCCCACATCGTCTCTGGCCACATAGCACTGGATATGACCCTTTAAGTCCTGAATATCACAGAAAGAAGCCTTGCCCATCACGCGCTTGCTCATCATGCGGCCTGCGATGGAAACCTCTTTTCCCTCCCAGGCGCTGTAATCTTCCTTTACATCTGTGCTGTGCACGGTTACGTCATACTTCGTAATGCGGAACGGATCCTTCCCCGCCGCCTGCAGCTCCGCCAACTTCTCCCGGCGCACCTTTAAAAGCTGGTGCAGGTCCGGCTCCTGCGCCTGCTGCCTCTGCTGATTCTGCTGCTCTGCCATCGTTTATGATACTCCTTCGTTCTGTATAAAATGCTGCGTAACCGTTCAGAACGGCGCGCCGTCCTGAACAGTTACAATGCTGCTGGACCAAAATGTCCCTATGATACGCGCTGGATCTCCAGTACCTTGTACTGAATTACTCCGGCCTGGGTTTCCACGTCAACCACATCGCCCACCTTCTTGCCCATCAGGGCCTGGCCTACGGGCGACTCGTTGGAAATCTTGTTCTGCAGGCTGTTCGCCTCTGTGGAGCCTACGATACGGAACTCCATCTCCTCATCGAAATCCACGTCGTATACATGTACCTTACAGCCAATGCTGATCTTATCTAAATCAACCTCATCCTCGTCAACAACCTCTGCGTTCTTTAAAAGCTTCTCCAGCTCCTCAATCCGCAGCTCGATATCCCTCTGCTCATCTTTAGCGGCATCATACTCAGCGTTCTCGGATAAGTCGCCCTGCTCGCGCGCCTCTTTGATTTTCTGTGCCACTTCACGACGGCGGTTTACCTTCAGATCCTGCAGTTCGTCCTCATACTGCTTCAAGCCCGCATAAGTTAAAATGTGTTTCTTCTCTGCCATGATGCTTATTTCCTTCCTTTTTAATAACCTGTTCCGGGCCTGTATCATCTATACAGGCCCGGAACACTACATTCTCAATATTATATCCCAAAGACATTCACTTGTCAAGAACCGGAACCGCCTGTTTTCCGCGTTTTACGCGGATTTAACCGGCATTTCCTCCCGTCCTACTGATAATCGGCTCCGGTCAGATAATTGTAAAATGCGGTGTTGCACCACCGGTCCACAGGCGTAACCGGAAGCTCCCCTGCCAGCGCCTGGAATGCCTTCACTACCTGTTCCTTCTGCTCTACCGTGGTAAACGGATGAATGGAATATCCGTCCTTTTCGATCACGCAGTCCACAATCTGGTGGAAATCCTCCGCCGGCATATCCTCGCGGACGGTACTGTACAGCGGCTGCCACCAGGACTGGTAAATCAGGCCGGCGGCCTCCTCGTTACCCTCATTTTTCTTGGCGTAATCTTTCACCACCTGGTCGAAGCGGATCATATCCTCTCTGCTGCCGAACTCCAGCTGCATATCATATTCAACGGTGAACACCAGATACCTGTCCCCATACTGACGCACCTCATAGGTCGGCGTTGCCGGAGCCGGCTCGCCCCATTCAGTCAGATACTCATAGATGCTGATCTTCGGCTCCAGCTGCACCTTCGCCGTCAGGCTCTCGCTGTTTAACAGACCAATCAGCTGATGGGCATGCCTGATGTCAGAGTGGCCGTACTACAGCGTCAGCTCCGGAAGGAAGCGGGCGCTGTAAGCATCGCTCTTAATGCCGTATCCTGTGGTCGTTCCATTAAACACTGCCTGCTTTCCGATCTCCGTCAGCTCCGGATCGTCAAAAATGATAAATTCGTTCCATGCGTGATCCAGCTTTCCATAGATATCCGGATCATCAGACATACCCAGATAATTGCTGCCGTCCCCGTTGGCGTCTGCCACAGCCATCAAAAGCTGCGCTGCCTCCGCCGCCGTCATGGCCTCTCCCGATACCGCAGCCTTTGCCTCTCCGGCGTCAATCAGCTCCGTATCCAGCGCACAGGCAAGGTAAGCCGCATAGGCCCCGTCCTCATAATCCACACCATGCACGGCCAGGCGCTCCTGCGCCTTCGCGGCCGGATAGCTTAAGGCCAGCTCCTCATAATCAGCCGCCGCCACAGCCGCCTTTATGCTGTCCAGAGGCGTATCCGCCACCGGCGCCTCTGCCGGCTTTTTCTGCTCCTCTTCCGTAGTTTCCTGCTCTCCTGCCACCTTTAAGAGGGCTTCCGCAAATTCCTCTGCCGTCACATTCTCCCCTGTCAGCTCTACATCAAAATAATACTTCAAATACGCGGCGCTGTACTCCTCCGTCCATCTTTCCCCGGTCTGGCCTTCCTCCTGTCCTGCCGGCAGGCTCTCCGCCGCCTGTGTGCTCTCCGGGGCAGACTCCAAAGTCTCAGCCGCGCTTTCCGCCGCAGTCACTGCAGGCGCCGTCTCCTGCCTTGCGCAGCCGCTCCCTGCCGCCAGAACCGCCGCCGCCAGAATCAAACCTCCGCTTACGTGTTTTCTCATGTTTTCCTCTCCTTTTTGTTCTCCGCATTTCTGCATGATTTCCAGCTGCACTTACTCCTGCGCCCTGCGATCTGCGTACGGCCCATGGTCCGCAGGTATCTCATGATCCGCAGATCTTCCGTGATCCGTGAGCATCCCATGCTCCTCAAGCATCCGCCGAAGCTCCTCCAGCGTCTCCAGCGTATTGCAGCTTCGCCTCAGAGATGCTGAATTGCGCAGCCCTGCCGTGTACCAGGCAATATGCTTGCGCATCTCCTTCATCCCCATAAGCTCCCCCTTTTTCTCTGCCTGCATCTGCGCATGCCGCCAGATCATCCGGCCGATCTCCTCCGGCTCCGGCCCCGGAAGAAGCTCTCCTGTATCCAGAAAATGGCTGATACGCCGGAATATCCAGGGATTCCCTCTCGCCCCTCTGGCCACCATCAGCCCGTCGCACTCTGTCTCCTTAAGCATCCTGCCGGCGTCCTCCGGTGAAAAAATATCTCCGTTTCCAATAACCGGAATCTTCACCGCCTCCTTCACCTGCCGGATAATATCCCAGTCCGCCTTTCCGGAATAAAACTGCTCCCTGGTCCGCCCGTGAACCGCCACCGCCGATACGCCGCAGCTCTCGGCAATCCTTGCGATCTCCACCGCGTTGACAGAGGAATCGTCAAAGCCCTTGCGGAACTTCACCGTCACCGGCTTATGAACCTTTTTGACCAGTGCCGTAAGAATCGCCTCCACCTTCTTCGGATCCTTCATCAGCGCTGATCCCTCGCCGTTTCCAACCACCTTCGGCACCGGGCAGCCCATATTCAGATCGATGATGTCGTAGGGGCCGTCCTCAATCTGATGAGCCATATCGCTGACGATCTCCGGATCCGAGCCGAACAGCTGCACCGCCACAGGCCGCTCTCCTTCTCCCACCTCGAGAAGCTCCTTTGTGTTCCTGTTCCTGTAGAGAATTGCCTTTGCGCTGACCATCTCCGTACAGAGAAGGCCGCAACCCTGCTCCCTGCACAAAATCCGGAAGGGCTGATCCGTCACTCCTGCCATGGGAGCCAGAATCAGATTGTTCGGCAGCTCCA
Organism: Eubacteriales bacterium; assembly: GCA_030524245.1. GTDB lineage: Bacteria > Bacillota > Clostridia > Lachnospirales > Lachnospiraceae > Brotaphodocola. Next base: position 8,775 of record JAUNGW010000070.1, on the reverse strand, counting down.
CATCTCCGATACGCAGCCTCATGCTCCCGCTTCCTCCGGTCCCTCTCCCAGGAAAAATACGCGGTAATACATCTCCAGCGCCTCCAGAAGCTCTCTTCCCTCTTCCCGGAACTGCTTAATCTTTAAATCTGCCCCGATTTCATCATAATACCCGTCGTACTCGGATGTGACATGCTTAAATTCCAACGTCCCGTCCCCGTCAAACTCCATGGTCAGGATCCCGCCGCATTCCTCCGTAAACCAGACGCACATCACCTTCAGCTGGCTTTTCACCGCCTCAGGCAGGCTGGCAAATGCTTCGTTAAAATAATATTTCTGCTCATAGCTGTTGGAGCCGCAGAGCACTGTCGTCCCTTCCGTACCTGTCATAACCTCTCCTTCCGCCGCAATGTGATCCTTTGCGGAGCGTTTTTATATCACAGGACGCACCCTATGATACGAAGAATGCCCGGTGGCATAAAACCACCGGACATTGCCTGTTTATACTATATCAGTTCACCAGCAGCTTTGCAATAGCATACTGATCCTCCGGAATGTCCTTTTTCATCTGCAGGGCTTCCTGAATATCGTAATCCACGTATTCGCCGTGCTTATAAGCCACCAGACGGTTGCTCTTTCCGTCGCAGAGCAGCTCCGCCGCCTTGGCGCCCATGATGGAAGCATATACTCTGTCCTTGCAGGTGGGCGTGCCGCCCCGCTGCATGTGGCCCAGAATCGTCGCCCTGGTCTCAATGCCGGTAGCCGCCTCAATCCGTCTCGCCATGGAGGTGGAATGTCCGATGCCCTCCGCATTGATAATAATGTTATGTTTCTTGCCCCGCTTACGGTTTGCGATGATCCGGTTGATCAGCTGCTGCTCATCTCCGTCATACCGCTCCGGCAGAAGGATGTCCTCCGCGCCGTTGGCAATGCCGCACCACAGCGCAATATAGCCGGCATTGCGGCCCATAACCTCGATGATGCTGCACCGCTCATGGGAGGTGGAGGTATCGCGCACCTTATCGATGGCTTCCATTGCCGTGTTCACCGCCGTATCAAAGCCTATGGTATAATCGGTGCAGGCTATATCCAGGTCAATGGTTCCCGGCACGCCGATGGTGTTGATGCCCAGGGCCGCAAGCTTTCCCGCTCCGCGGAAGGATCCGTCTCCTCCGATCACCACAATGCCGTCGATGCCATGCTTGCGGCAGATGTCCGCTCCCGCCTGCTGACCCTCCGGCGTGGTAAACTCCTGACACCGGGCTGTATATAAAATCGTGCCTCCGCGGTAAATAATATTTGAAACACTGGTGCCTTCCATGTCAATAATTTCTTCCTGGAGCAGCCCGGCATATCCGCGCATGACTCCCTTTACCTTCAGGCCTTTATTCAGAGCTGTCCGCACCACCGCGCGGATTGCCGCGTTCATACCCGGCGCATCGCCGCCACTTGTCAGAACGCCTATTGTCTTCACCTGTTTTGCCATGGTCAATTTCCTCCTGTCTTTCCGTCCACGTGCACCGTAACTCATCTGATCCACCGAAATGTTTTTCTACACATACAATCAGAAGTATTCTATATCATTTTCCTTATCTTTTCAATCCCTTTTCTACAAGTTTGACATTTTTTTCACCAAGCATCCCGGCCAGCGTTTCTGTCATTGTCTTATTTGCACATATTTTCCAGGACGCAGGGAGGACTTTTTTCGCCCGTTCCTTTTCCAGGTAAATGATAACCGTGTCATTTCCCTCAGACTGCTTTAAGATCTCCAGAATCTCCGGGCTTTTTTCGTCATACTGCACCTTGTCGGAGAATTTCAGCCACAGCTCCTTCGGCACCGCGTCAAAGGGGATCACCTGCTCGCAGATCAGCTTGCCTGCCGGCTCATCTCCGATGGAGGCCCGTCCCTGGATAAACACTTTGTCGTCCTCGTTCAGGAGGCCACGCTTGTTCTCGTAATCCTTCGGGAACACCAAAACCTCCACGGAGCCCACCATATCCTCTACCGTAACAAAAGCCATCATCTTTCCGGTTTTCGTGGTTTTCACCACCTTGCCGGAGATCATGCCGCCAATCGTCACCCTCGAGCCGTCCTCCACCGCCGCCCGGCCAGTCTCCTCGTCCACCAGAAAATCCGTGGTCCTGGCGGTAATGCTCTTTCTCCAGGTGTCAATATACTCGTCCATGGGATGGCCGCTGACGTACACCCCGAGAATATCCTTTTCAAATGCCAGAAGCTCCGCCTTCGGAAACTCCGGCACGTTGGGCATGGTGATCTGGAACTGGGTTTTCTCCTCCTCGCCTGCAAAATCAAACAGGCTCATCTGGCCCTCCAGCACATTCTTCCGGTCCTTGTTTTTCTGATCGAGAAGATCCGGAGCCACAATGGATTTCTGGCGGCGGTTTCCGGCCATGGAATCCAGGGCGCCGGATTTTATGAAATTCTCCAGCGTCCGCTTGTTGATCTCCTTGCCGGACATCCTGTCAATAAAATCCTCCATGGAGGCGAACATGCCTCTGCTCTCCCGCTCCCGGATAATGGCGTCCACCACGTTGCGGCCCACGCTCTTGATCGCGGAAAGGCCATAGCGGATGGAATCCCCCGACACGGAAAATCCGCTCATTCCCTCATTGATATCCGGCGGCAGAATCCCGATTCCCATCTGACGGCAGGTCAGTATGTACTCGGAAACCTTCGTGATATTGTCCATCACCGAGGTCATCAGCGCCGCCATGAACTCCTTCGGATAATAATACTTCAGATAAGCCGTCTGATAGGCCACCACCGCATAGCATGCCGCGTGGGATTTGTTGAAGGCGTACTTGGCGAAATCGATCATCTCGTCATAAATGTGGTTTGCCGTCTGTTCGCTGATACCGTTCGCAATACAGCCGGCCACCCCCTCCTCCGGATTGCCGTAAACAAAGTTCTGCCGCTCCTTCTCCATGACGGAGGCCTTCTTTTTGGACATGGCGCGGCGGACCAGGTCGCTGCGTCCCATGGTATAGCCTGCCAGCTCCCGCACGATCTGCATTACCTGCTCCTGATACACGATACAGCCGTAGGTGGGGCCGAGAATGGACTCCAGCTGCGGGCAGTCGTAGGTAATGGCTGCCTTGTCGTTCTTTCCCTTTAAATACTTGGGAATAAAATCCATGGGGCCGGGACGGTACAGGGAAATACCCGCGATCACGTCCTCCAGATTCTCCGGCTTCAGCTCCTTCATGAAGCTTTTCATGCCGGAGCTTTCCAGCTGGAACACGCCGTCGCACTTTCCCGTGCCGATGGATGCCAGAACCTCCCTGTCGTTGTAGTCGATGGCCTCCATATCCAGGGACACGCCGTATCCCCGCTTCACCTGTTCCACCGCGTTCTGAATCACCGTCAGGGTTCTCAGCCCTAAAAAGTCCATCTTCAGAAGCCCCAGCTCCTCCAGCGTCGTCATGGTAAACTGAGTGGTAATGGTTCCGTCCGCCGCTCTGGACAGAGGAACAAACTCGTCCATGGCCCGCTGGCCGATCACCACGCCGGCCGCATGCATGGAAGTGTGGCGGGGCAGGCCCTCCAGCCTTCTCGCCATATCGATCAGGTACTTCACCTCATCATCATTCTGGTATGCCTCCCGCAGATCAGGGCTCTGCTTCAGCGCCTTGTCCAGGGTCATCCCCAGATCCCCGGGGATCATCTTCGCAATGGCGTCGCATCTTGCGTAGGGCATATCCAGAACACGTCCCACGTCCCGCACCACGCCCTTCGCCGCCAGCGTACCGAAAGTCACGATCTGCACCACCTGATCCTTGCCGTACTTCTCCACCACATAGTCGATAACCTCCTGCCTCCGCTCAAAGCAGAAGTCAATATCGATATCCGGCATAGATACCCGCTCCGGATTCAGGAAACGCTCAAACAGCAGATCATAACGGATCGGATCAATATTTGTAATCTCCAGGCAGTAGGACACAATGCTTCCCGCAGCCGATCCGCGGCCCGGTCCCACCATAATATCGTGGGATCTTGCAAAATGGATAAAATCCCAGACAATCAGGAAATAATCCACATATCCCATGCTGTGAATTACATTCAGCTCATAATCCAGACGCTTCTGCAGCGTCCCGTCATCGTCCGGATAGCGCTTTTCCATCCCGTCCCGGCACAGCTTATTTAAATAGCTCCAGGAATCATAGCCCTCCGGCACCTCGTACTTCGGCAGCTTCGTGACCCCGAATTCAATCTCCACATTGCACCGTTCCGCGATCTTATGGGTGTTGTCAATGGCCTCCTGGGCATAAGGAAACAGCGCCCGCATCTCCTCCTCAGACTTACAGTAGTACTGGCCGCCCTCGTAGCGCATCCTGTTCTCATCGCTGACCTTCTTTCCAGTCTGGATGCACAGCAGAATGTCATGGGCCTTGGCGTCCTCCGCCAGAATATAGTGAATATCGTTGGTTGCCACCAGCTCCATGGACAGCTCCCTGCTCATCCGCAGAAGTCCCTGGTTCACCGTCCTCTGCATGGGGATCCCATGATCCTGCAGCTCCAAAAAGAAATTGCCCTTTCCGAAAATGCCCTCGTAGCGCAGCGCCGCCCTGCAGGCCTCATCGTACATCCCGCGTCCCAGATACCGCTGCACCTCTCCGGCCAGACAGGCCGACAATGCGATAATCCCCTCGTGGTACGTCTCCAAAACCTCATAATCCACACGGGGCTTATAATAAAAGCCGTCCACGTAGCCCTTGGACACGATCTTCATCAGATTGTGATATCCCAGGCCGTTCTCCGCCAGGAGCACCAGATGGTAGTACCTGTCCTCGCCGCTCACCGTCTCCCGGTCAAACCTGGAGCCCGGAGACACATACACCTCGCAGCCGATAATCGGCTTGATTCCGGCCTCCTTCGCCGCCCTGTAAAAATCAATGACGCCGTACATGGCGCCATGATCGGTAACTGCCATACTGTCCATGCCCAGCTCCTTCGCCCGGGCTGTCAGCTCCCTGATCTTGCAGGAGCCGTCCAGCAGGCTGTACTCTGTATGGACGTGCAAATGTGTAAATGCCACAGCTTCCTCCTTTTTTTGTTTCCGCGTTCATAGCTTTCATTATACCCGCAAATACAGGAAAATGCCACAATATTATAACCGGCATATATGAAAAGAATCCTGCTGCGCAGGATTCTCTCTTTTATATCTCTCATCTATCGCCTGAAGTCCGCCAGGCCGCATACGCCTACTGGCTCATCAAATACTTTTCAATCTCGCTGATAGCCTTATCCTCATCGCTGCCGTCAGCGCTTACAGTCACTGACTCTCCTGCGTCAAGGCCCAGGGTCATCATGCCCATAATGCTCTTTGCGTTCACACGTGCGTTCTGGCTTTCCACATAGATCTGACTGTCATACTGGCTTGCGATCTGTACCAGCATGGCTACCGGTCTGGCCTCCAGGCCGGATGCGAGTCCAATCGTGATTCTCTTTCTTACCATAATCATCCTCCTCATTTTTCAAAACATGTGCTATGCCTGTTTGCCCGGACGCTGCTCTCTCAGCCGCTCCGCCATGCTGCCCAGCTTCCTGAGCCGATGGTTGACGCCGGATTTCCCTACCGGAGGATCAAGGGCTTCTCCAAGCTCCTTCAAAGTCGCCTCCGGCCTTGACAGCCGCAGCCTTGCAATCTCCTGCAGGCCGTCGGGCAGAACATCAAAACCGACTGTGTCACGGATGAAGGCGATATCCTCCATCTGTTTCACCGCAGCCGACACCGTCTTGTTGATGTTGGCCGTCTCACAATTCACCTGCCGGTTTACGCTTCCGCGCATCTCCTTTACGATCCGGATATTCTCCAGCTCCATCAGAGCCACCGGCGCTTCCATTACATTCAGGATGTCCACGATCTGGCTGCCTTCCTTGATATAGACCACATAGTACCGCTTTCGCTGCACAATCCTGGCGTCAAGTCCGAAGGTCAGAATCAGGCCCTGAAGCTGAAGAGCCTTCGCCTCGGAAGCGCAGGCAATCTCGAAGTGATAAAACTTTTCCGGATCGCTGATGGATCCTGCCGCCAAAAATGCGCCGCGGATAAAGGCGCGCTTGCAGCAGCTCTGCATAATCACCACGTTCTGCGCCAGAGACAGATTCTCCTCAATCTCCCCATGCCGGTCGATCAGCTTTGCAGCCTGAAGCACCCGCATGGAGTCTTCGTGACTGCTGATTCCTACCGTATAGGTATGGCTTGACCGCTTCTCGGCTCCCCGCCGAATGGAAACATCAGTACTTATATTAAATGTTTTTTTCAATAATGTAAAGTACTTTCTTGCAACTGCCGCATTTTCTGTTGTTATTTTTATGCGGTAGCGGTCATTTTCGGAGATCTGCACACGGCCGCACAGACTGATAATGGCTGCAATTTCCGCAATCCTGCAATGTCTGGCAGGACTCAGCTGCCTGGAAAGCTCATCCTTTACCTGAGAGGAAAATGACATGTTACACCTCTATTTCTTTCTGATACTGTCCTTCTCAATATCCCGGTGCTCGATCTTCAGCCCCAGCTCCTCATGGCGGGACAGATAAGCGTACAGGGCCTCCGCCACCGCCACGGACCGGTGCTTTCCTCCGGTGCACCCGACGGCGATCACCAGCTGGTTCTTGCCCTCCTGCACATAATTGGGAATCAGAAATTCCATCATATCATAGAGCTTGCCCAGAAAGACGTCCGCCGTGCCTCCCCGGTGCACATAGGCCTGCACCTCCGGCTCCCGGCCCGTATGGCTGCGCAGTCCCTCCACATAATAAGGATTCGGAAGGAAACGGACGTCGAACACCAGATCCGCGTCCGCCGGAATCCCGTACTTGAAGCCGAAGGACAGCACCGTAATAAACAGATTCTGGAACCGCCGGTTCTCCAGAAATATTTTTTCCAGCTCCTGGCGCAGTTCCCTGGTAAGCAGCTGGCTGGTGTCGATGATCACATCCGCCTCTTCCTTTAAAAAAGCCAGCCTCTGCCGCTCCAGCCGGATCCCGCCGTCCACCCGGCCCTTTCCTGCCAGCGGATGAGACCGCCTGGTCTCCTTATACCGTTTAATCAGAATCTCATCGCTGCAGTCCAGAAACAGGATCTCATGGGGCACGGCATCGCCCTTCCACCGCTCCAGCACATTCTGAAGCCTGGGAAGCTCCTCCCCGCTGCGGATATCGATCCCCAGCGCCACCTGGTCATGGGCGGAGGGCTGCTGCATCACCAGATCCGCAAATGCCTCGATCAGCGGAACCGGCAGATTGTCAACGCAGTAAAACCCCAGATCCTCAAGCATTTTCAGGGCGATGGTCTTGCCCGCCCCGGACATTCCCGTAACAATCACCAGTCTCATGGTTTTCGTTTTCTCCTATGAAAAGTTTCCGAGAAGCTTAACCTCCAGCTCCAGCGCCACACCGGACTGCTCCAGCACCGTCCGCTCCACGTGGCGGCAGAGCCTGTAAATATCGCCTGCGGACGCGTTGTCCCGGTTGATCACAAAGCCGCAGTGCTTCTCCGACACCTGAGCTCCGCCCGTCATATATCCGCGCAGGCCTGCATCCTCAATCAGCTTTCCGGCAAAATACCCCTCAGGGCGCTTGAAGGTGCTGCCGGCGCTGGGATACTCCAGCGGCTGCTTTTCCCTCCGTTTTGCCGCCAGCTCATCCATATGGCTGCGGATTGCCTGCTTATCTCCCGGCTTTAGCTGAAGCACTGCCTCCAGCACCACATATTCCTTCGGAATAATGCAGCTGGTCCGATAACCAAGCTCCAGCTCCTCCGCCAAAAGCTCCAGGCTCCGGCCCTCCCGGTCCAGAACCTGAACGGATACCAGCACGTCCCTGAGCTCTGAACCGTAGGCGCCTGCGTTCATCACCACCGCGCCGCCCACGGTTCCCGGAATCCCGGCTGCAAAGGCAAGCCCCTCCAGGGACGCCTCCAGCGCTTCCCGCGCCGCCGACGCCAGGGTGGCTCCGGCTCCAGCCCTGATCCGTCCGCCTTCCAGAGACACCTGGCTCCAGGCCCTCCCCAGATGAATCATCACCCCGTCAAAGCCGGAATCCGCCACAAGCAGGTTGCTGCCGTTTCCAAGAATAAAATACGGCACCTGATTCTCCCTGCACAGGGCAAGCACCGCGCCCAGGGCCTCCTTCGTCTCCGGCTCCGCAAACCATCTGGCCGGGCCGCCTGCCTTAAACGTGGTCCGGCGGCTCATGGGCTCCATCTGCCGGAGGCCGCCTTCGCCTAAAATATGCTTCAACTGCTCTGTTATATCCTTCATTGACTCCTCTTCCCCTTACAGCTTTGCCCGTCCCAGATTGGCCTGCACACGGTTATACAGCTCCTTGGCCGCGTTGTAGCCCATCTTCTTCTGGCGGTAGTTGACTGCCGCCGACTCCACGATAATAGCCAGATTACGTCCCGGACGGATGGGAATGTTGTGGCAGACCACCTTATTGCCAAGAAATTCCGTATACTGGTCCTCCAGGCCGAGACGGTCGTACTCCTTGTCCCGGTCCCAGTCCTCCAGCTTGATCACCATATCAATGTTCTGGGTATCCTTTACGCTCTCTACGCCGAACAGGGCCTTCACATCGATAATGCCGATGCCGCGGAGCTCGATAAAATGCTTCGTGATATCCGGCGCCCGGCCAACCAGCGTCTCATCGCTGACCTTGCTGATCTCCACCACATCGTCCGTCACCAGGCGGTGTCCGCGCTTGATCAGCTCCAGAGCCGCCTCGCTCTTGCCGATGCCGCTCTCGCCCATAATCAGCACGCCCTCGCCGAA
>JAUNGW010000232.1 GCA_030524245.1 Eubacteriales bacterium | reverse complement strand
CGTCAGAAGTCTCGCCGCGTTCTTATGGATTTCCCCGGCAAACCGCTCCGTATTCTCTTTCCCGGCCATCCCGTGCTCCATTAACTCCGCATAGCCGGATATAACCGTCAGCGGCGTCTTCAGCTCATGGGACACGTTGGCGGTGAACTCCTGGCGCATCTGTGCGCTTTTTAAAATATCTTCATGCTGCTGCCTGATTTTGGCCGCAAAGGGCGCCAGCTCCCGGTATGCCGCCTCCTGCCCCGGTTCGGACAGGTTTTCCGCCATCCTCTCAATGGGCTCCACAATACTTTTTGTAAAGTAATGGGCCAGGAAAATACTCAGCAAAAACAGGAAAAGAAAAACTCCGGCCACTGTCGGCAGCAGATTCCACAGCACAGCAAAAAAACTGTCCGCCTCCCTGGAAATCCGCAGCACGGTTCCGTTTTCCAGCTTTACCGCATAATAAAACAAATTTTTATCCAGGGTTTCTGAACGCCTGGTGCCGCTTCCCTCTCCGGTCTCAAAGGCTTTCCGCACCTCCGGCCTGTCCTCATGGTTGGACATTGCCGCTGTGTCCGCATTGCTGTCGAATATGACGGAGCCGTTTTCTCCCACCACAGTTATCCGCAGACTTTCCGTATTCAGATCATAGGCATCCGGGTGGATATCTTCAATTTCGTCAAACACGTGCATGTTCTTAAGAACCCAGGCGTCCGCTTTCAAGTCCCCCACGATCTGTTCCTGAAACAGGCTGTAAAAGACAAACAGGGCAAATAACAGGGTCAGCACAATGGCCAGGGCCGATGTGGCAAGCAGCTCAATGTGTATCTTTCGTTTCATTCGGGCCTCCGCCTACTCAATCATATATCCCACGTTCCGCACGGTGCGGATCATGGCGCCTGCATCCCCCAGCTTCTGTCTCAGAGTCCGGATATGCATATCCAGGGTTCTCGATTCTCCCTCAAAGTCAATGCCCCAGACACGCTCCAGAATCACTTCCCTTGTCACCACGATTCCCGCGTTGTAAAGCAGCAGCTTCAGCAGCTCATATTCCTTAAAGGTCAGGCTGCAGGGGATATCCTTCACATATACCATGCGTTTTTCATTGTCCAGGAAGATATCTCCCAGGCTCAGGAATTTCTCCTCTTCCACCGTTCGCCGCAGAACGGCTCTCACCCGGGCAATCAGCTCCATGACGCCAAAGGGCTTCGTGAGATAATCGTCCGCTCCCATGTCCAGCCCCTTCACCTTGTCGATCTCTGAAGTTTTCGCCGTCACCAGTATAATCGGAAGTTTTTTTGTTTCCGGCCGCTTTCTGAGCTTTCCCACGATCTCCAGCCCGTCCTCATCCGGCAGCATCACGTCCAGAAGAGCCATGTCCGGCAGCTTGGAATCCAGCTTCTTATAAAAATCCCTGGCGCATTCAAAGCCCTCCACCTGGTAGTTGCTGTTTTTTAAGGCAAACATCTCAATTTCCAGTATGTTTTTATCATCTTCCACCACATAAATCAATGCCATTTGAATCCCTCCTGTCCGTAATTCCGCCGGCATTTGCATGCACAGACATTATATCAGTATTTTTCTTAAGTTGGAAGAGCGTATTTTCTCCGGTAGCTCTCCACCATCGCATGGAATTTCGGGTCATTGTCACGCTTTAAGTTCTTCA
>JAUNGW010000069.1 GCA_030524245.1 Eubacteriales bacterium | reverse complement strand
TACGCCTACCACGATATCTCCATACTTTTTGAAGAACATATTCCCTTCCTCCTTTGATTTCCTCTTCGGAATTTCTATCAATAATCATAAAGGATTATCGGAATGGAATCCAATATTTATAAATAATTGCTTCTATCAGTTTTACTAATAGTGAATGATTCTTTTGCAATTTTTTCTTCTTTTTCTTGTATTATCATATTTTCAGGACTATACTGAGTAGAGAAACTCATCGGAAAAAGATCAGAGAGGAACTATCTTGGATATAAAATACCTGAACTATATTCTTGCCATCGCGTCACGGCGCAATATGACAAAGGCCGCGGAGGATCTGTTCGTGTCCCAGTCATCTCTCAGCCAGTACGTTTCCCGGCTGGAGGCGGAGCTTGGCACTCCCCTTTTTATCCGCAACAAAAACGAGCTTACCCTGACGCCTGCCGGCGTCCTCTATACAGAAGCCGCCCAAAAGGTGGTAAAAATCCAGAAGGAGCTGTACCAGAACATCGCCAGCCTGAACGAACGCGGACGGATCACCGTAGGCGTCACCTCCAATTTCGGACTGCGTATGCTGTCGGAAATCATTCCCCATTACCAGCAGCGGTATCCCGGCGTCTCCATCGAGATCTCAGAGGTCAGCCTGCCCGGGCTGAAAAAGCTGCTTGTGGATGGAAATGTCAACATCGGACTGGCCGCTGAGATCAGCACGGTTCCTTTCGGCGGCATGGCCCAGATCCTCCGGCAGGAGGAGGTTTTTTTCGCCATTCCCAAGAACCATCCCTACGCGCACAGCCACGCTTCCGGCACGCGGATTACCGTGGAAGAGCTGATCCACTGGTTCTCCGCGGACAATTTTGTTCTGTCCAAGCACGGCTCTTCCCTGCGCATGCTGACGGATCAGTTTTTTGAGTCCTGCGATTTTAATCCAAACGCATTCTGCGAGACCAACAGCATCTCCGCTACCCGCAGCATGGTTGCCCAGGGCACCGGCGTCGCTTTTGTAGGCGAATCCTGCTCTGTTGACAGGGAGAGTATCGCCTACTACGCCCTTTCTCCTGCTCTGTACCGGCTGAATATGGTCGTTCGTCAGAAGGACTGGATCCAGAATGAGCCGGAGCAGGCTTTTATGGAATATATCCTGGATTATTTCAAAAAAAATACGGAGCAGCCCTGGCTGGCCGAAAACTATGTTATCAGCCCGCCTGCATAGGGTTCTCCGTATCATTTCCTGCCGTAGCTTTACCGCACCAGCGCCGGCTTCTTGGAATCAAACTTCCAGCCCGGGATCAGGTACTGCATGGCCATCGCGTCATCTCTGTCACGGTAGGGCAGGCTGTTGTATAAATCATTGGCCGCCTTCACCTTATCCATATCGATGGTCACGCCAAGGCCCGGCTTTTCCGGAACCTGCAGGTAACCGTCCACGATCTGCGGGGTATCCTTAAGCAGATTCTGTCCGTCCTGCCAGATCCAGTGGGTATCCAGGGCCGTGGGCTTTCCGGGAGCCGCCGCCGCCACATGGGCAAAGGCAGTCAGCGTGATGTCAAAATGGTTATTGGAATGGCTGCCCCAGGTCAGGCCCCAGTCGTTTAAGATCTGGGCCATACGCACGCTGCCTCCGAAGCCCCAGAAATGAGGATCCGCCAGCACGATATCCACAGACTTTAAGGCTGCCGCATGGTAGAACTGGCGCCAGTCGGTGGCGATCATATTGGTTGCCACCGGCAGATTCACCGCATTCTTAAACTCTGCCATGATCTCGCGGCTGCTGAATCCGGCCTCCGGCCCGCAGGGATCTTCTATATAGGTCAGAATTCCTTCCATGGGCCTGCACACCTCTATGGCCTCCTGAAGACTCCACGCGCCGTTGGGATCAATATTGATCCGTCCCTCCGGGAACGCCTTTTTCAGGGCACGGACCGCTTCCATCTCCTCGCTTCCCTTTAACACTCCGCCCTTCAGCTTGAAGTTGCGGAAGCCGTATTTCTCATGAAGCACCTGGGCCTGCTCCACGATCCGCTCCGGGGTCAGCATTTCCTGACGGCGCAGCTTAAACCACGGATCCTGGTTCTGGCTCTCGTCCAGATAGGGCAGTGCGGAAGCCTTTTCCTTATCGCTTACATAAAACAGATATCCAAGAGTCTCTACCTTATCCCGCTGCTTCCCGTCTCCCAAAAGCTCGCACATGGGCAGGTCAAGATACTGCCCCAGAAGATCCAGCAGTGCGCACTCAATGGCCCATTCTGCCTTTACCACGAATTTCAGCTTGCTGATATCCAGCGTCTGAATTCCCTCTCCGTCATCCTCCGCCGCCCTGGTTGAAGCCTTGTGGATCGAATCAAGAATCTTCCGGTACATGCCGCAGGGCTTTCCCACTACCAGCGGAATGCAGCTTTTCAGCGCCTCGCAGGTGTAATCTCCGCCGTGAATCTCGCCGATTCCCGTGTGTCCCGCGCTGTCCTTTAAAATCACCAGGTTTCTTGTAAACCACGGAGCATGAGCTCCGCTTAAGGTCATCAGCATACTGTCATAGCCTGCCACCGGAATGACCTGCATCTCTGTTACAATCGGTGTTCCCTTTTCCATATTGCTAAAATCCTCCATTTCTGATTTTCATTTTTTCATTCTCTGCTGCTATCATAACCCATATAAAACAGGTAGTCCAATTTTATTAATTAATTTACTCCATCATTTTTCCTAATAGCTGCTTAAAAAGAATCCTGCCACGCAGGATTCTCCGCCTGCGGCGGGTCGCGTCAGCGACATCATTCCTTTCCGCCGCAGTGCGATCCTTTGCGGAGCGTTTTTATATCATAGGACGCGTTTTCCTATGAGTCGCCGCCACCCGTAAAACGGGTGGCTCGGCTCGCTGGGTATAACCCCTTGACACCGGACAGCGTCTCAAGGCGCCCAAGACTTTCTCTTCGTTCAAGTCACTATTGCACTTGACGCGTTGCTTATGCCCCTGAAGGGGCGTTTGTATTACTTCGACTTAACCCTTAAAAGGGTCTTCATACTCTTTCACGCTTAACTTATCTTGCATAATATCGTACTTTTCTTGATCTTGGATATACTTCTTTATTGTCGCTTCATTCAGACCCACTGTGCTTACATAATATCCCTCTGACCAGAAATGCCTGTTTCCAAACTTGTACTTTAAATTTGCATGCCTGTCAAATATCATAAGTGCTGATTTTCCTTTTAAGTATCCCATAAAGCTTGACACACTCATCTTAGGCGGGATACTTACTAATATGTGGATATGATCAGGCATCAAATGCCCTTCGATTATTTCCACTCCTTTGTAAGAACATAACTGTTTCAGAATATCTCTTATATCAGTTTTTAATTGATTATAAATTATTTTTCGTCTATACTTTGGAGTGAATACGATGTGGTATTTACACATCCATTTTGTGTGTGCTAAATCGTTATTCTTTTTTGTCATAAAATCACCTTTCCTTTCTTGCAATAGTGACTGAACAACTCTATTGTATCGGAAAGGTGATTTTTTGTATAACGATTTGACTCCACCCGCAAAGCAGGTGGATTTTTGTTTCGGGCATTTCCATTTTTCGGAACACGAAAAACTCCAATGCCCTCAACAGGCTAAAGCCCATATATAAAAGCCGGCCGCCCGGGAATATTCCCGAAAGCAGCCGGCTTTCACCTCTGCGGCGGCAATCCGCCGCCTGCAGCCCATATATTCTTTTGTCTTATCAGCGAACCAGGCAGGGCTTCTTCGGATCGAACTTCCAGCCCGGGATCAGGTACTGCATGCCAACCGCATCATCGCGGCCGCCCAGACAGTTGTCCAGGTATAACTGATGAGCCTTCTTCACCTGCTCCATATCCACTTCAATGCCAAGGCCCGGCTTCTTCGGAACCTCAACGCAGCCGTCCTTGATCTGCAGCGGCTCCTTGGTCAGTCTCTCCAGGCCCTCCTGCCAGATCCAGTGGGTATCCAGAGCGTTGTACTCTCCGGGAACCGCAGCTCCTACCTGAGTAAACATAGCCAGGGAAATATCAAAGTGGTTGTTGGAATGGCTGCCCCAGGTGTAGCCAAAATCATGGCACATCTGCGCTACGCGCACGGAACCGCTCATAGTCCAGAAATGAGGATCCGCCAGGATAATGTCAACAGCCTGGCTCTCCAACGCATGTCCAACCTCTCTCCAGTCTGTGGCGATCATATTGGTTGCGGTGGGGAAGCCGGTACGGCGGCGGAACTCGCTCATAATCTCACGTCCGGAGTATACGCCCTCTGCTCCGCAGGGATCCTCGCAGTAGGTCAGAATGCCCTGCATTCCCTTTACGTATTCCACAGCCTCCTCAAGCAGCCAGCCGCCGTTGGGATCCAGGTCAATTCTTGCATCCGGGAACGCCTTCTTTAAGGCACGGATAACTTCCATCTCCTCATTTCCTGCTAAAACGCCGCCCTTTAACTTGAAGTCCTGGAAGCCGTACTTCTCGTGGGTTGCCTTTGCAAACGCCACAATCTTATCTGCGGTCAGAGCCTCCTCATGACGCAGTCTGTACCAGTCGCAGTCGGAATCCAGCTCATGGGCATAGGGAAGATCGGTTTTGTTGGGATCTCCCACGAAGAATAAGTAGCCCAGCATACGAACCTTGTCCCTCTGCTGTCCGTCGCCCAGCAGCTCGCATACGGGAACGCCCAGGTATTTTCCCAGCAGATCCAGGCAGGGAGCCTCAATGGCAGTCAGCACATGTACGCCGGTGCGCAGATCGAAGGTCTGATTGCCGCGGACATCCACCTCTCCCTTGGAATCCAGATGAGCCTTTACCTTCAGCAGGGTGCTCTTGTACTCAGACACCTTGGTTCCCTCCACGATGGAGATGCACTCCTCCAGAGCCGCGGTGATCTTCTTGCCGCCGGGCACCTCGCCCACGCCGGTCTCACCGTTGTCTGCGTGCAGGACTACGATGTTTCTGGTAAAGTACGGCGCATGCGCTCCGCTTAAGTTTAACTCCATACAGTCCTTTCCTGCTACGGGATAAACCTCCATCTTTGTAATTACTGGTACTGACATTGCTTGTTCCTCCTTTTGGATTTCGTTCTGAAATATCTGTCTGCTATTATAGCAGACCCATTACATGAAGTAAAATTAATACTTTTTCGCTTTCTCTTAATTTTATTACGTAAGTATTCCCATGGGGGGGCATTTGTGATAAACTGGAACAAAACTGCTGTATGAGCAGCTACGAAAGGAAGTATGAATTATGCCCACATCACTGAATGAAATCCAGGCCCTGTACCGGAAATGCCATTATAAAACCATCGCCGCCCTGGCCCTTCTGCTCGTCTCTCTGGCGCTGTTTTTGGTAAACAGGTGGCTCTCTCTCCCGTTTATCCTGGCCGCCGTCTTCTGCCAGTTTTATTTTGCGCGGCGCAGCCGGAAGCTCTACGCTCAGGCCGTAACCAGCGTCAATCTGCAGAAAACCCTCTGCCGTGTACTGGGAGCCGCCGCTCCGCAGGAGAAATCGTCCGGCGCCGTTACCGCCGGTATCATCCGCCGCTCAGGCCTGATGCCGTTCAGGGAAGAGAAAAACTCTCCGCTGCTCTGCTGGCAGATTCAGGGAAGGCTGGGCAAGCTGCCCGTTTCTCTCTGCGACGCTACCCTCACAGAGGATTATCATATGCCCGGCAGCGGAAAAAAGCGGGTCCACTTCAACTCCGGCGTCTGGGCGCATTTTGACCTGCCCTCCAATACCGGAAGACAGTTCAGCATTGTTGATCCGGATGCCATTCCGGAAGCGGTCCGAAACGAATTTTTCTCCGAATCAAAGGGCTTTAAAGCCGTATCCCTGGAGCCGGAGACCGCCGGCCGCCGCTTTATTCTTTACTGTCCGGCAGACCAGGAGAATGAGCTGCCCCCGGTTCTGTTCCTGTCCGCGTTAAAACGCCTGGCTAGGTACACCCCCGGATATCCTGCCTTAAGCGTCAATGGCAGCCAGCTGGACGTCTTCCTCCGCAACCGCTTCCTTTCCCGTCCGGTACCCTATACCACTGCTCCCACTGAGAAGCTTCTGGGAGCTGATCCATTTCCTGAGCTCTCCTACCTGACAGATCTGGCAAAGGCTGCCTCCGGCAGCGCCAGCTGAGGAGACAGCCCATGGATACAAAGCAGATTGAGTATATCCTGATGATTGCGGAGGAAAACAATATCACAAAAGCAGCGGAACGGCTGTTTATCACCCAATCCGCCTTAAATCAGCAGCTTCTCAAGCTGGAGCGGGAGCTTGGCACGCCGCTCTTTGAGCGCTCCCGCACCAACTGGCACCCCACCGAGGCCGGCGAGGTTTACTTAAAAAATGCCCGGGAAATTCTCCGCCTGAAAAAAGAGACCTACAATCAAATCAGCGACATTGCCGCCACCAGGCGCGGGAACTTAACCATCGGCTTTACGCCGGGCCGCGGCAGCCAGATGTTTACCTCCATCTATCCCCGCTTCCATCAGGCCTACCCGCAGATTCACGTCAATCCTCTGGAAAAGGGCGTCCGGGAGCTTCAGTCCTTAATCGCCGACAACACGGTGGACGTGGCCTTCCTGACGCTGCGGGAAAGCGACCAGACAAACGACTGCTATATTCCGCTGCTTGACGAGGAGATCCTGCTGGCTGTCCCCCAGGGACATCCCCTGTGTGAAACAGCGCCTCCTCCCGGAGAGACCATGGCTACCCTGGATCTGACGGCGGTTCAGTATGAGCCCTTTGTGATCATGAACCGGGAATCCACCATGCGCCGGTTCTGCAACGACCTGTTTGCCGCCGCCGGCTTTACGCCCAATATCCTGTTCGAGACAAGAAGCAACGACACAATCCTCAGCATGATCCGCACAAAGCTCTGCTGCGGGCTGATTCCGTCCCACTATGCCCGGCGCGCAAACGACGGCATCGTTTTCTTCCGTCTTCCCTCCCGCCCCTTCTGGCAGGTTACCGCCTGCTACAAACGGGACGCCTACCTAAGCCAGGCAGCCAGATACTTTATCAGCCTGGTTAAGGACATCTGGATCCAGGAAGCCTGACTACGCCTGAATGGCCGTAATCAGGTTCCCGTCCTCGTCAAACTCCAGCGGCTTCGGCTCGTCAAGGGCCTCGACACCCGGATATTTCCCGGCCTTCACATCCCCATAGTAGGACTCGGACAGCATGATCTGTCCGATGTGAAGGCTGTTGGCGATGCGCACCAGTCTCGGATGATCCGCGTCGATGCCGTTGCAGGTGCGGATGCACAGCTGAATGGCTTCCTTGTCCGTAGACAGCACGCAGGGAATCCGCGCAGAATTGATCACCGTGCTGGTGATGCAGTTGGGGTACATCTTCTCAATATCCATCTCATCAAAGATCTTTTTCGTAATGGCGCTGGCCAGTCCGGTTCCCAGAGCATTTCCATGGGACTCCTCGCTTAAATTCAGAAAAGCCGTCCTCTGCACCTTGATTCCGCCGTGGGCGTAATCGGTGGAGAAGGTTCCCGTAATGTTGGGATCCACGCCGGTTCCGCTGAAATTCTTTCCGATCTTGTCCACCACCAGCACGTCGCACTCTCCCACAATCAGGCTCGGCATATTTTTAAATGCCAGCTTCAAAAGCTCCGGCTCCCGCTCCAGAATCCGCTCAGCCGGAATCGCCTCGATCATAAAGGTCTCGTCATAGGAATTCTCAATGCAGGGAATGGCAAAGAGAACCGGCGCCTTTTCCAGCACCACCTTCGCCATGGTGGGAATATTTTCATGGATCACATTCATACCGTCTGCGTGAACCAGGGATGCGCCCTTCTGCTTTCCGAGGCCTACGGTCATCATCTTGCAGGGACCGCTCTCGTAAGGGCCGCGGAAGGCGTTGTGCGGCTTCAGCCGGCAGGATATGATAATTCCGTCTGCGTTGTAGGCATTTTTATCCAGATAGACCATTTTCCCCCGCTCGGAGCAGCCTAACTCCACCACCTCCATGGAGGATAAAATCGGGCAGCCCATGGTCTCTTCGGTAATGTTGTAGCTGGCCAGAACCTCCAGCTGTCCCTCCGCCGTAGCGCCGCCGTGGCTTCCCATGGCCGGCACAATAAACGGATCTGCTCCCAGCTCCTTTACCATGTCCACCACAGCCTTTGTGATAATGTCCACATTGCGGATGCCGCGGCTTCCTGCCGTAATGGCAATCCGCATCCCCGGCTTTACCCGGCCGGCAATCTCCGGCCGCGTCATCTCCCGGCGCACCGCGGCAGGGATGTCCGCCGGCTCAATGTGCTCCTTCGGAAATGTCTGCCTCGCGTGAAACATGGCCGGAACCGGAATATCCTTTAAAAGCTCCGATACCTTGCCGCCTCTTGTTACCTTCATCGGTCCTTTCCCTCCTGTTCTGCCTTCTCTACGGTTTTCGTCACAATTACATCGCTTCCCAGTCCCAGGACGTCCCGGATCACCACGTCGCCTTCGCAGACTGGTGCCTGACGCTTCACCTGGCGGATCGCGCCCATCACGTCAAAAATTCTAGCCTTGGGAATCGGTTTTGTCAGACGGACACTGGCAAGAGGCAGCTCGCCGTCCTCCACCAGAATGGAGGTGGCAATATTCCGCATGGGATTTGTCATCTCCTGCTCTACGTACTCTTTTCCCTTTTTGCATTTATTTCCGGTTATGGCCAGGGCGCCCTCCGCGCCCTCCGCCGTAATCTCACAGCCCTGCGGGCACATAATACAGGTAAAGGTCCTTAACATACCACTTTCACCTCCAGATCATGATCTTTGTCCAGCTTCTCCGCCTTTAAGGGGATCTGAATCATCTCTGCCGGCAGCGCCTTGGGGAATTTTAATTTCTTCACCAGATTCTCACCCTGCCATACCTCCACGGTGCAGTTTCTTACAGGTTTGCGGACGCGGAAGGAGATCGTCACATCATCCTGGCCGCTGAATCTGGATGGAACCAGCTGCCCTGTCATATCGTCGCCGGTTACTTTGCGGTCAGCGGCAGGAAGGCTTCCCTCCTTCACGTAACGGGCGGCCCCGTCTGCCAGAGCCTCCGCCTCCATGGATACGAAATCCACCAGATCATGCACATGAAGCACATTGCCGGCGGCAAAAACGCCCGGCACCGTCGTCTGGAAATACTCGTCCACAGAAGCGCCTTTCGTGCCATTATCCGCCTCTGCTCCTGCCATCCAGGTCAGCTCGTTTTCCGGAATCAGTCCAACGGACAGGATCAGGGTATCGCAGGGATACTCCTTCTCTGTTCCGGGAATCGGCTGAAGGTGTTCATCCACCTGGGAGATCACCACGCTTTCCAGCCGCTCCACGCCCTTAATGTCTGTGACAGAATGGCTGAGCTGCAGCGGAATGTTGTAATCATTCAGGCACTGCTCAATATTTCTTGGAAGACCGCTGGCGTAAGGCTGCAGCTCAAATACGCCGATAACCTTCGCTCCCTCCAGGGTCATTCTGCGGGCCATGATCATGCCGATATCGCCGGATCCCAAAATCACCACATTCCGGCCGACCATCCGGTTCTTCAGATTAATATAGGCCTGTGCCACGCCTGCAGTATAGACGCCTGCCGGGCGTGTTCCCGGAATGCTGATGGCGCCTCTTGTCCGCTCCCTGCAGCCCATGGCAAGAACAACAGCCTTTGCCTGAAGCTCAATCAGTCCCTCCGGAGAAGCGGCGTACACCTTTTTATCCGGCGTCAGCTCCAGCACCGTGGTGTCCGTCATGTAGGGAATGCCCAGCGCCTTTACCTGGCTGGCAAATCTGGAGGCGTACTCCGGGCCGCTTAAGGTTTCCCCGAATCTGGTCAGGCCGAAGCCGTCATGAATACACTGGCGGAGAATTCCGCCCAGGCTTTTTTCCCTCTCCAGAATCAGGATGTTTTTTACGTCTTTTTTATAAAGCTCCAGGGCGGCCGCCAGTCCGGCCGGGCCGCCGCCGATAATTACCACGTCAACATTTCTCATCTCTCGTCCCTGACCTTTCCCGTGAACATGTAGGAGTCACGCTTTGAATACCGGATGTCCTCCGGAGCTCTGTGCATTTCCTGCTCGATCATCTCCGTGATCCTCGTCTCGCAGTAGCCGCCCTGGCAGCGTCCCATGGTAGCCCGGGTTCTGTTCTTGATTCCGGTTACGGTGCAGACTCCCAGGGGATTTTTGATGGCGTCCAGAATCTCCGCTCTGGTGACGGTCTCACAGCGGCAGACAATCTCGCCGTAAAGAGGATTCTCCTTGATAGCCTGCTGCTGCTCCTCATGGGTCATCTCGTGGAAACGCTTCTTCACCGGCCGCACCGGATTGAAGCTCTCGTTTTTCTTCGGATTCTCCCGTCCTGCCAGCATGGCCACAGCACGTCTTGCAAGCGGAAGGGCGCAGGTCACGCCCGGCGATTCGATGCCCACCAGATTCACCGTGTTCGGATGGCTCTCATCGGACTCCAGCATAAAATCCAGGACCTCTCCGGTCTCCGGGTTATACCGTTTCCAGCGGATTCCTGCAAAGTTGCGGATGAAATAGTCGCGTTTCATCTGCTTGAACATCTTCCGTCCGTCCTCGAAAAGGCCGTCCATGTGTTCCTTGGTCACCACGTAGTCTTCCCGCTCCTCCGTCACGTAGGAATCCGGTCCCACCAGCACGTTGCCGTCAACCGTGGGCGTTGCGTGGGTAGAAAAGCCGCCCTTGTCGTTGGGCGCCGGATAAACAGGGATGGACAGATACTTTCCCGCCTTCTTGTCAAGGACAAAATATTCTCCCTTAAAGCCCTTTACCGGGTAGCAGGGATAACCCAGCATCTGGGAAATCTCAGATGCATACATGCCGGCACAGTTGATCACCCATTTTGTCTCAAAGGTATCCTGCTCTGTTTTGATTATATAGGTATCCTTCTCCCCGCTGCGGTCAATCCCTCTGACCTCCTGCCCAAAATGAAAGGCCACACCGTTCTGGCAGGCATTTTCCGCCAGAGCAATGGTGTACTGCATGGGATCCAGAATGCCGGAGGACGGCACATACATGGCAAACTCGCCGCCGGCGTTGGGATCGATCCGGCTGATCTCCTCCTTGTCGATCATCCGCATCCCCTGAACGCCGTTTTTCTCTCCAATGGCCTTGTATTTTAAAATATTTTCCCGGTCGTGATCCGTAAATCCCACAACCAGCTTGCCGGTCCGCTTAAACGGCACTCCAAGCTCCGCCGCCACCTGGTCAAACTCCTTGTTTCCCTCCACGGCGCACTCCGCCTTTAATGATCCCGGCTTGTAGGTAAATCCGGCGTGGAGCATCCCCGTATTCCGGCTGCTGTTGCCGCAGGCCACATCCAGCTCCTTCTCCAGGACACCGGTCTTCAGCTGATACCGGGACAGCTCTCTCGCCACCGCGCAGCCCACAACGCCTGCTCCGATCACGATTACATCATACAATTCCCTCATGACTGCCTCCTATGAATATTACGATTGTCATTTTTCTAGGGACATTGTATAATGAGACCAAACATTAGTCAAATTTAAATAAATTATAGTTATATTAGTTTTTCTAACTTTACAGGAGGATGTCCATGGATACCAGACTTATGGAATACATCATAGAAATCAGCGAGGAGCACAGCATCACAAGAGCAGCACAGAAGCTTTTCCTGACCCAGTCCGCTTTAAACCAGCAGCTGCAGAAGCTGGAGCGGGAGCTGGGCATGCCGCTGTTTGTCCGCACCCGCTCCGACTGGAGGCTGACGCCGGCAGGAGAGGTCTACGTCCAGGCTGCCCGCCAGATTCTGAATATGAAAAGGGACGCCTACAGCCGGATCCAGGACATGAAGGACGACGGCGTCCGCCGCCTCACCATCGGCCTGATTCCAGAACGGGGCGTCAACATGTTTACCTCCATTTACCCGCAGTTTCACAAGACCTTTCCTGACGTGCAGATCGAACCGGTGGAGTGCAGCGTCCGCACCATGCAGAACATGATCACCTGCGGCGAGCTGGATCTGGGACTTATCACGCTTCTGGAGCATCAGAAGGACGAGAACACCTATGTGCATATGGCAGACGAGGAGATCTTCCTGGCAGTGCCCTCCGTCCACCCCCTGGCCTCCCTGGGAAGCCCCTCGGCCGAGGACGCGCCGGAGACGGAGCTTGTTCCCTTTTCTCAGGATCCGTTTATTCTGATCTTCCGCCGATCCACCATGTTTCAGCTGGAAACATCCCTGTTTGAAGCCGCCGGCTTTTCCCCCCGGGTACTGTTTTCCACCAGCAGCAACGTCAGCAAATACCGCATGGTTCAGTCCGGCGTGGGCTGCGCCCTGCTGCCCCGGATCTTCACTGTGCCCAATCCGGGCATCATGTATTTTCGGATCAAGGGAAGGCCTTCCTGGGAAATCACCATGTGCTACCGGAAGGGAGCTTATCTAAGCAACGCCGGACAGGAGCTGCTGCGGCTGTGCAAAGAATACTGGGAAGAGAATAAAACCCTTGGGCATTTTGGGTGAGAAATCTCCTTGCATTCCATTTTCCCCTGTGCTATCATAAGGCTAAGCAAGGTTTCCTATATTTTCTTTTACAAAAGCAATCTACCGGAACAGCGGCCCACTGGCGGCCTTTCAGCGTTCCATCAACCTGACTCTTTGCTTACGAACCCCAATTTATGAATAAGCAGGGAGACGAACTTTTCTTCCTGTATAAAATCTATGGAAGAAAAGAGGGATGCTATGGGGAAAGCAGATGCGGCAACAAAAGCATATATCAGTAAAAATGAGATTTTTGCCGATGCGTTTAATTTTTACCTGTACAATGGCCGGCAGGTTATCCGGCCCGAACGGCTTCGGGAGCTGAACACAGAAGAACTGATCCTGCCCTACGGAGCGGACGGCGCAGTCAGCCCTGAGCAAAAGCTGAGAGATTCCTTCAAAGAGCTGGCGGCAATGGAGGATGGACATACCGCCTATCTGCTGCTGGGCGCAGAAAATCAGCTCCACGTTCACTATGCTGCTCCGGTGAAGGCGCTTTCCTATGATGTGATACAGTATTCCAGACAGGTACAGGCTGCCGCAGACAGCCATCGTAAAAAGAAAGACGGCAGGGGACATACCGCAGCCGAATTTTTATCCGGATTTTATAAGGATGACAGACTGCTCCCTGTTATAACTCTGATCCTGTTTTTCTCGCCGGAGCGTTGGGATGGCCCGAGAACCTTGCGGGAGATGATGAATACAGATGATCCGGCTATTCTGGATCTGCTGCCAGAGTACAGAATCCACCTGATCTCTCCGGCAGAGCTTGAAGACGCGGATTTCAGCCGGTTTCATTCATCTTTAAAAAATGTTATGACCTTTATCAAATATTCAAAAGACAAAACAAAGCTGGTCAGCTGGATGAGCCAAAATCAGGACTCACTTATTTTAGGCAAGGCCGAAGTAGATGTATTAAATACCTGTGTCAATGCAAATTTATCAATGGACGAAGCTAAGGAGGAGATGAGTATGTGTCAGGCACTGATGGAATGGAGAGCTGAAATCGCAGAGGAGGCTAAGAAAGAGGCTAAAAAGGAAGCCATGGCAGAAGCTATGGCAGAAGCCAAAAAAGTAGTTATGGCAGAAGCCAGAAG
>JAUNGW010000231.1 GCA_030524245.1 Eubacteriales bacterium | reverse complement strand
CGAGACGGAGCCAGCCGGACGGTATCGGCTGAGGTACCGGCTGATGATGAATGCAGCATTGCAAGAATGTCTGCCAATCGGTATAATAAATCCAGAAACAAAAACGTGACCGCTCTGCGCGCGGCGAATATTTCAATGCGGAGCGAAACCGCCGGCAACGCGGTGATTTGTACATCACACAGATTTTGGATGAGGAGATAAAGTCAGATGATCCACGCTTATGACGAACTGTATCTTTCGGCAGCGCGTACCTCGCTTGGCCGCATGCTTGATTTTGCAGTTTATGATCTGCACTATGACCTCACTGCATTTTTTGATTTATTTATCAGCTCCGGCATTGCCGCGCGATTTGAAAGCGGGGATTTCACCGTACTTGCCGGTATGTCCGGCATTGAGCTTGCATATCTTGTACTTGATAAATCCTACATTTCCTACATACGCACAGAACCGCGCTTTACCAATGGACGCAGTGAAGAATATTGGACAGGCTGGGCACTTGCCTATTATCAGTGGGAAACAGCGCTTTGTTTTTCTGAAATCATCCGGCATATCCCCATTAAAGATATCATGGCGCTCTACAGACCTTATCACGAGATGGATATACGACAGTTTGTCGATCAAATGAATACGCTCTATCATGCAGCAAACGCATGACAGAGCGTATTTTCTACACACTGCAATTTCTCATTCTGTCCGCATGCAGCGCACCACGATGCGCGCGCGGCTGTTCGGTGTACAGGTAAACAAACTCAAATCCCAGTCGCTGTCCGTCATCTCCTCCACCATCGTCAGGCGAAGCGTCTCGACCGTTCCGACCTCATAGGTAAAGACATTGCCCGCAGCGTCCGTAAAGAGCACGGTATCGCCCTCCGGAAGATTTCTGAGGGGTCTGAAATGCCGCTTATAGCTGTGTCCGGCAATGACCAGATCATTCGTATAGGCAGAGCCGGAATAACGGCACGGCGCTGTTTTGAGCTTTGCATAGCTCCATTCGGAAATGACCGGAAGTGAAAGCCCTCTTGAAGGCACGGTCAGCGTGCCGATATACTGATTGCCGTCAATCTCCACGGTCGGCATATCCATCTTTGGGTTCAGCACATAATCCGGCACCATATAGGCGCCATCCTCCTCCAAGGGCTGCGCGGCAGTGCTTACAGCATCCTCGGTCTTATCCTGCAGGGCAGACAGCACCTCTGACGCCGCCCTTCCCGCACGGGCATCATCCCATAAATTATAACCGGTAATGCACAATGCCGCTAACATGAGGAAAAGCCCCGATAACATCAGGGCTCTCCCACGCCGCGGTTTGCGCATGCTTTTGTTATTCCTCATCGTCCTCTCCCCGCTGGGAACGTGTCCAGCCAAAGGCAAACAGCAAAAGGCCGCTTACGGCAAGAATCGGTACCGGCCACCAGAGCATGCCTGTCTGAGGCAGCCGTTCCTCTGCACCCGGTGCTCCGCCGCTGCCGGGCACAGACGGTGTGCCGGCAGATGCAGCCTGCGGATCACCGTTTTCCGGTGTACTCGGTGTGGCAGGGGAACCCGGATCTGACGTATTCGGGTCACCCGATTCAGCAGGCGGCTCGTCTTCCCTGTTTCCGTCAGGGAAATATGGAGGAAGGCCGCCGCCTCCGCCGCCACCTCCTCCACCTCC
>JAUNGW010000068.1 GCA_030524245.1 Eubacteriales bacterium | reverse complement strand
ACATGATCACCGGTGCTGCTCAGATGGACGGCGCTATCCTGGTAGTTGCTGCTACGGATGGTGTTATGGCTCAGACAAAGGAGCACATCCTTCTGTCCCGTCAGGTAGGCGTTCCCTACATCGTTGTATTCATGAACAAGTGCGATATGGTAGACGATGAGGAGCTGCTGGAGCTGGTTGAGATGGAGATCGTTGAGCAGCTTGAGGAGTACGAGTTCACCGGCTGCCCGATCATCAAGGGTTCCGCTCTGAAGGCTCTTGAGGATCCGATGGGTCCGTGGGGCGACAAGATCATGGAGCTGATGGATGCAGTTGACAGCTACATTCCGGATCCGGAGCGCGCTACCGATAAGCCGTTCCTGATGCCTGTAGAGGACGTATTCACCATTACCGGACGTGGTACTGTAGCTACCGGCCGTGTAGAGCGTGGCGTTCTGCATGTAAACGAGGAAGTTGAGATCGTTGGTATCAAGGAAGAGACCAAGAAGACCGTTGTAACCGGTATCGAGATGTTCCGTAAGCTTCTGGATGAGGCTCAGGCTGGTGATAACATCGGCGCTCTGCTTCGTGGTATCCAGAGAACTGAGATCGAGCGCGGCCAGGTTCTGGCTAAGCCGGGCAGCGTTACCTGCCACACCAAGTTCACCGCTCAGGTGTACGTTCTGACCAAGGATGAGGGCGGCCGTCATACTCCGTTCTTCAACAACTATCGTCCGCAGTTCTACTTCAGAACCACTGACGTTACCGGCGTTTGCGAGCTGCCGGCTGGCACCGAGATGTGCATGCCTGGTGATAACGTAGAGATGACCGTTGAGCTGATTCACCCGATCGCTATGGAGCAGGGTCTTACCTTCGCTATCCGTGAGGGTGGCCGTACCGTTGGTTCCGGCCGTGTTGCTACCATCATCGAGTAATTTTGCCGGAGAACTTAACGAAAGCAAGTCGCAAGACGCAGCTTGAGTTTAGCCGCAGGCACATCGGCGCATTTAACGAGTCGTAAGACGAGTTTAGCAGCCGATGAGTCAAGTTAATATATAACGTACCGCAAGGTACTTGTGTCCAAGCATAAGATGCCCCGGAACCGTAAGGTTTCCGGGGTTTTTCTGATGGGTGGAGGATCAGAATGCAGCTGTAAAAATATGGCTGGACAGCACTGCTTTGATACCGGAAAAAATCGTAAGGAAAGTTCACATAATTTTCAAACTGCTTCTGCAGGAAGTATGCTATACTAACGGCAGTACCGCATACGGAAGCGGTGCCGAATGCAGATTAAAGGAGCATACAGCATGAAGAGATATAAAAGAAGAGCAGCAGCGCTGGCTCTTGCCATCTGTACGCTGGGAGCCTTTCCGGCTCAGGCGGGACAGGAACAGGAGGCTGGCCGGGATTATGATTTCAGAGCTTATGTTTACGGCCCGGGGGTGGAGAATCTGTCTTCCGGGGATCCTTATTCTCAGTATCAGTGGGGGCTGAAGAATGATGGAGAGGTCGAGTACGTGGAGATCGTCAACCGGTTTGAGGACAGTAATCCCATGCTGGCCAATTACATCGATCTGGCTAATTATCTTGGGATTCCGGCGCCGGTGTCAGGACCGGACGCTTATAAGCAGAAGACTATCAGAGCCGTCCCGGGGATTGATATTAACGTGCTTCCGGCGTGGAAGGAGTATGACTCCAGCACCTCAGAACGGAGAAATGTCATTGTGGCTGTCATTGATACAGGTATTGATATCAATCATGAGGATCTGAAGGACAGCATCTGGGTCAATGAGGATGAGATTCCGGGAGACGGCATAGACAATGATGGCAATGGCTTTGTGGATGATGTAAACGGCTGGAATTTTTTCAGCAATAATAACCAGGTTTATGTGGGCAGGGAGGACGATCACGGCACCCATGCGGCGGGCACCATCGCCGCCAGCCGCGGGAAAACCGGCGTGGCTGGTATTGCCGACGGGAACTATGTGAAGATCATGCCGGTGAAGGCTCTGGGCACGGAGTACGGCCTGGGTGAGGAGGAGGCGGTTATCAACGCCATCCGCTACGCAGAGGCCAACGGCGCATCCATCTGCAATTTAAGCTTCGGCAGCACGCAGTATTATCCGGAGCTGGAGAAGGTGATGCGGGAGTCGAAAATGCTGTTTGTGGTTGCGGCTGGAAACGGTGATAAAACGGGAAACGGCATTGACATTGACGTCAAGCCGGATTATCCGGCGGCCTACGACATAGATAATATTATTTCCGTGGCAAATCTGATGTTTGACGGAAGCCTGGAGGCCAGCTCCAACTACGGAGTAAAGAATGTGGATGTGGCGGCCCCCGGTACCTTTATCGTCAGCACCATCGACAACAACGGCTACGGATTTATGAGCGGTACCTCCATGGCCGCGCCGATGGTGACCGGCGCAGCGGCGTTTCTGTATTCCTACAGAACAGATCTGAAGCTGGATCAGATTAAGTCTGTGCTGATGAACACGGTGAGAAAGCTTCCGGCGTTGGAGGGAAAGGTGCAGTCCGAAGGTATGATCGACGTGTACGCGGCGATTCAGTATGGAAGATCATAGCGGCGGGGAAGCGCTTTTGGGAAACGCGTCAATGTAAAAAGAGCGCAGCATACAAAAAGAGCGGTGACCGGCCGCTCTTTTGTATGCTGCGCCGTTTATACGGCCAGCCGCAGGAGGATCCTGGAAAGCAGGATTCGATTTCTCCTGAGAAATGTAAAGGTTACCAGCTCTTCACAGTGTCCACCGCGCCGCGGATATCTCTGTAGAGCTTAAGCAGCTCCGGATCGTCCAGCGCTACCGGAAGGAACGGAAGTCTGGGATCTCCCATGGGACAGCCGTCCAGAGAAATGATTCCCTTTACTGCGCCGTGCATGGATGGGAAGGAGCAGAGACGGTAGATGAGAGGCGTCACCAGATTCTGCACCTGGGCGGCCTTCTCCCACTCGTTTCGGTCAATCAGCTCATCGATCTTCATGTACAGCTCCGGCATGGCGCCGTAGGTTCCGCCGATTCCCGCATCAGCACCCATAATACGGCCTGCCACGTACTGCTCATCCGGTCCGTTGAAGACGATAAAGTCTCTGCCGCCGGCCTGCTTAAACCGCAGGATATCCTGAGCAGGATCAGAGGAGCACTTAACACCGGCCACCCGTTCATTCTCCAGCATACGGCTGAACAGTCCCATGGACAGGTTAAAGCCCGTCAGCTGCGGAATATTATAGATAAAAAACGGAAGATCTGCCGCCTCGGTGATGGCGGTCCAGTGGCGGTACACGCTTTCCTCGCCAAGCCGGTAGTATACGCAGGGCACTGCGGAGGTGGCAGCCGCGCCGATGGCTGCGGCATGAGCGGCCAGCTCACAGGAATGGCGGGTATCCGCACAGCCTACATGAACGATAATATTCATATCGCCGCCCACCTCGTTCACAACGGTTTCGGCTACGAGCTTACGCTCTTCGGAGTCCAGCAGAAAGCCCTCTCCGGTACTTCCGCAGACATACATCTGCTTAACGCCCTTGCCGCGGAAATAGCGGGATACGGCCTTCACGGCGTTCACATCCACGCTTCCGTCAGCGGCAAAGGGGGTGTTCAGGGCTACAGTTACGTGTCTGAACTTGCTTACATCATATTTTGACATAGTTTTCCCCACCTTTTTTATAGTTGTCAATGGTTTCTATGCCAATCATATCACCAATGTGACGGGAAATCAATAAATAAAAAAATTATTTTTGTAGAATTGTTTTTAGTTGAAAATATTTTTTCGTCGTGTTATAGTAAAAACAGAGAAGATAACAGGGCGAACTGCAGAAGCAAAGGAGGAATCGATATGAATCAGGCAAACGAAGCGATACTGAGCCGGATTAAGGGAGGACTGATCGTATCCTGCCAGGCATTGAAGGAGGAGCCTCTTTACAGCTCCTATATCATGTCGCGTATGGCTTATGCGGCCATGCTGGGCGGGGCTGTTGGCATCCGTGCCAATACCATTGCAGATATTACGGAGATCAAAAAGACGGTGAGCCTTCCGATCATCGGCATCATCAAGGAGGTCTACGGAGACTGCAGCGTGTATATTACTCCCACCATGAAGGAGGTGGACGCACTGGCTGAGTGCGGTGTTTCCATCATCGCCTGCGACGCCACGGATTCTGACAGGCGTCCGCGGCCGGATGGAAAGTCGTTGGATGAGTTCTTCGGCGAGGTGCGGGAGAAGTATCCGGATCAGCTTTTCATGGCGGACTGTTCCAGCTACGAGGAGGGCATTCATGCAGCGCAGATCGGCTTTGATTTGATCGGCACCACTATGAATGGATACACCGAGTATACAAAGGGGGCAAAGCTTCCCAATATCGAATTGATGGGACGTCTGGCGAGAGACTGCGGGAAGCCGGTTATTGCCGAAGGCGGCATCTGGCTGCCGGATCAGTTAAAAGCGGCGCTTGACGCAGGCGTATGGGCAGCTGTGATCGGCGGCGCCATTACCAGGCCCATGGAGATTACAAAGCGGTTCGTGGCGGCGATCAAATAAAGGCCCGGCAGGCGGAGGTGTGGATTTGGAGAAGAGAATCGCGGCGCTGGATATCGGAGGTACTTCCATCAAGTCAGGGCTGTGGGATGGAAGCAGCGTGCAGGACGTAAGAGAGACGGATACCAATGCAAAAAACGGCGGCGCCTATGTGATGGAGCGGGCAAAGGAGATCCTCAGAACATATAGTGATTTCAGCGCCATCGGAATCAGCACGGCAGGACAGGTGGATCCGAAACGCGGCTGCATCCGCTATGCCAACGAGAATATTCCCGGATATACGGGGATGCAGGTAAAGCAGATACTGGAGCAGGAATTTGGCGTACCGGCGGCGGTGGAAAATGATGTGAATGCCGCGGCTCTTGGCGAGGGTATCTGGGGAGCCGGCGCGGGAGAGAAGGATTTTCTGTGTATTACTTACGGAACCGGCGTGGGCGGCGCCATTGTTATCGATGGAGCGGTCTATGGCGGCAGCGCCTGCTCGGCCGGCGAATTCGGCGGGATTTTGACACATCCGGAGGACCGGGTGCCCGGCAGTCCCTTCAGCGGGGGATATGAGAAGTATGCTTCCGTGACGGCCCTGACGAAGCTGGCCATGGAATATGACAGAGAGCTGAATACGGGAAGGCGGATTTTTGAACGGATCGGAGAGCCGGAGGTGAAGGCGCTGGTAGACCGGTGGATTGATGAGATCGTATACGGCCTGATTTCAGTAATCCATATTTTTAATCCCTCCTGCATTATTCTGGGAGGCGGGATTATGGCCCAGCCGTATATTATCGGTCAGGTGCGGCAGAGGACGGAGAAGGAGATTATGTCCAGCTTCCGCAATGTAAGGCTGTGTCAGGCAAAGCTGGGCAACATGGCGGGAATTATGGGAGCCGTGTCCCTGGCGCAAAAGCTTCTGACAGAAGAAAAACAGTAAGGAACGGCAAAAGCAGAAAGGAGGAGATACCGGTGGAAGGGGATTTCATTATTAAAGTACGCGCCGCCTACAATCAGCTGACGAAGGCGGAGAAAAAAGTGGCGGATTATGTGATGCAGAATACGCGGCAGGTGCTGTTTATGTCCATTACGGACCTGGCAGAGGCCTGCGGAGTCGGTGACACCACTGTATTTCGTTTCTGCAAAACCATGGAGCTTAAGGGCTATCAGGAATTTAAGATGATGCTGTCCTTAAGCCTGAGAGAATCGGATGAATCGGATGCGAGGATCAATGGAGACATTAATCTTCAGGACTCCTTCGCGGAGCTGGCGCAGAAGGTGCTGGCCACCAATATGAACGCTTTGACGGAAACCTATTCCCTGATTGATGAGAATGCTTTTTTCAGGGCGATTGAAGCGCTTCACAGAGCAAAACGGATTTTCTTTTTTGGAGTGGGAGCCAGTCTTTTGACTGCCATGAAGGCTATGAACAAATTTTTACGGATCGAGCCGAAGGTATACTGTGTGCAGGACAGCCACATGCAGGCCATGGTGGCCTCCACTATGGGGCCGGAGGATACGGCGGTGATCTTTTCCTATTCGGGAGCCACGAAGGATACAATCCATGTGGCGGAGCTGGCCAGGGCGGCGGGATCGATGGTCATCTGCCTGACCAGATTTATAAAATCACCGCTCACCTCTTATGCGGACATTACCTTGCTGGCAGGAGCCAATGAGGGCCCGCTGCAGGGCGGCTCCACATCGGCGGAGATCAGCCAGCTGTTTTTGGTGGATCTGATGTACACGGAGTATTACCGGCGGTATTTTGACGAGTGCAGCAAAAACAATAAAAAAACATCCGGTTCTGTAGTGGAAAAATTATGCTGACAGAACAGGTGAATGAAAAAAGTTTTCAAAACGACAATGAAAAAGAAATTTTTTTCGCAACAGATTGACAAAAGAAAATTCCTGCTATATAATGAGCTTACTGGCATATTTAACAAAAAAAGAACGAGATAACCAATCATTTTATAACAAGGAGGATAAGTAATGAAAAAAATCTTATCAGTGGTACTGGCAACAACGCTTTTAGCGGGAACACTGGCAGGCTGCGGCGGCGGCCAGACAGCGGAGACCACAGCGGCTCCCGCGGCCGGCGGCACAGAGACTACGGCAGCTCCGGCAGCAGACAGCGGTTCCGGCGACGCCACAGAGATTATCTGGTGGGCTTTCCCGACCTTCGGCGTGGACACCGGATATGAGCAGGAGCTGGTTGACGCATTCAACGCGGCTCACCCGGAGTACAAGGTGAAGGTTGAATACATTGACTTTACCTCCGGACCAGATAAGCTGACGGCAGCGCTGACCTCCGGTACAGCGCCGGATATCCTGTTCGATGCGCCGGGACGTATCATCGAGTATGGCAACGCCGGCTATCTTGTATCTCTGGACGACATGCTTGACGCGTTAAAGAGCGATTTGACCAGCGATGCGCTGATTGAGACCTGTGTAGGCGCCGACGGCACCGCATGGATGTATCCGATTTCCTCCTCCCCGTTTTATATGGGACTGAACAAGGAGGCTCTGGAGGCGGCAGATGCCCTTCAGTATGTAAATCTGGAAGGCGACCGTACCTGGACCACCGATGATTTTGTAAAGATGTGTGAGGCGCTGAGGGATGCAGGCTCCACCCAGGTTCCGGCCATTGTTTACTGCGGCGGACAGGGCGGCGATCAGGGAACACGCGCGCTGGTGAACAACTTATACAGCTCCTCCATCGTAGGGGAAGACGGAAAGTGGAATATGGATGAGAACGGCGTGAAGGCGCTGGCTCTGTTAAAGAGCATGTATGACAGCCAGGCGCTGGACGCAGGCTTTGACATGGCGGCAGCAGACGAGCTGCAGAAGTTCCAGCAGGAAACCTGCGCGATGACCTTCTGCTTTGGAACCTCCAGTGAGATTACCTACGCTTCCGAAGACTTCACGCAGGAAGCAGTTCCGTTCCCGTCTGATGACGGAACCCCGTCTTTAGAGTATCTGGTAAATGGCTTCTGTGTATTTGACAACAAGGATGAGGCCAGAGCAGAAGGCTCCAAGGAGTTCATCAAATTCATCTGTGATGATGCTGAGTGGGGACCCAAGAGCGTAGTGAAGACCAATGCATTCCCGGTTCGCAAATCCTTCGGCGATCTGTATGAGGGTGATGAGCATATGGCTCTGTTAGCTTCCTGGAGCCAGTTCTATGGACCGTACTACAACACAAGAGCAGGCTTCGCGGCTATGCGTCCGCTGTGGTTCAACATGCTGCAGCAGGTATTTAACGGCAAGGATCCGCAGGAGGCGGCAGATGAGTTCAACACATCCGCCAACGCAGGCTGATTACCGGATCATATTATGACATCATAAAGTGCACTTGGAAACCCTTCCTCTGCTGAGTGCGGGGGAAGGGTTTCTGCACTCAAAGGGGCATTTCCCCGCAAGGGGAAATTACAGAAAGGAAGTGTAAAAATGGCGAATAAAAAACAGAAGGCTCCTGCCCGCAGTCTGATCCTGCAGCGCCGGGAGACTGTGGTATCCTACCTGTTTTTGCTTCCGGCACTGTTTTTCTTTGTCGGGTTCGTAATTACTCCGATGGTGATGGGGGTTATCACCAGCTTTACCGATGCAAGCTTTACCAATCCGACAGGACAATTTGTAGGTTTGAAAAACTATATTCGTCTTTTCCAGGATAAGATTTTCATCAAATCGGCTGTCAATACCGTGATCATTGTGGTGGTGTCCGTTCCGGTTGTAACGGCATTTTCCCTGTGGGTTGGTTCTGTGATTTACAAGATGAAATCAGGGATCCGCTCCTTTTACCGGTGCGTGTTTTATCTGCCGGTGGTTACCGGCTCCGTGGCGGTTACGGTTGTGTGGAAATGGATGTTCGACAAATATGACGGACTTTTAAACTATATTATCAAGGCCTTCGGAGGCTCTCCCCTTCCCTGGACGTCCGGTGAATCCATGGCTCTGGGATGTATTATCCTGATCCTTCTGACCACCTCCATCGGACAGCCTATCGTGCTTTATGTGGCGGCCCTGGGCAATGTGGACGTTTCTCTGGAGGAGGCCGCAAAGGTGGATGGAGCCAACGATTTCCAGGTGTTCTGGAAGATTAAGTGGCCGTCCATTATGCCGACTACCCTGTATGTGGCGGTCATCACTACCATCAACAGCTTCCAGTGCTTCGCCCTGATCCAGCTGCTGACCTCCGGCGGACCCAACTACAGCACCAGTACGGTGATGTATCTGCTGTATGAAATCGCCTTTAAGACCACAAAGGAATTCGGCTATGCCGATGCCATGGGTGTGGTGCTTGCTATTGTTATCGCCCTGTTCAGCGCTTTGCAGTTTAAAGTTATGAACGGCGGAACCACAGAATAAGGGAGGAGGAGATCAGATGAAAAAGAAAGCAGTAACACCTTATATGATAATCTGTGCAGTGCTTCTGGCTCTGCTGGCTGTATTTTTCCTGTTTCCTCTTTACTGGATCATCACAGGTTCCGTAAAAGAGAAAAGCGATATCATCATTAAGTCCGGGGAGATGGTAAAATGGATTCCCACCAGGATCACCTGGGACAATTACCAGAGACTGTTTAAGACGGCTACGGAGCTGTTTGGAATCGGGATGCCCATGGCGATCCGGTGGCTGTTCAACAGCGTATTCATCTCTGTTGTTGCCATGGGACTGACCTGCGCCACGTCCTCGCTGGCCGGCTATGCCCTGGCTAAGAAGCGGTTCTGGGGAAAAGGAATTGTGTTTGGCCTGTTTGTCTGCGCGATGGCTCTGCCGAAGCAGGTTATTCTGATTCCGCTGATGACAGAGATGTCTAATCTGGGGCTGTTAAAGAGCGTGTGGGGATCCATGTTCGCGGTAATATTCCCGGTTGTGGGATGGCCCTTCGGCGTGTTCCTGATGAAGCAGTTTTCCGAAAATATTCCCAGCTCCCTGCTGGAGGCGGCCAGGATTGACGGCGCAAGTGAGCTCCGCACCTTCCTGGAGGTGGCGTTCCCGATCATTAAGCCGGGATTCGGCGCACTGGCAATTTTTACATTCATCAATTCCTGGAACGAGTACCCCCTTCAGTTGGTTATGCTGACGCAGAATGAATCAAAGACGATTTCTCTTGGTATTGCAAGTAAGCTGAGCGAGATGTCCAATGACTTCGGCCTGATCATGGCTGGCGCGGCGCTTGCTGCAGTGCCGATTATCATTGTATTCCTCTGCTTCCAGAAGTATTTCACCCAGGGTATTACCATGGGTGCTGTAAAGGGATAAGATATACGGGATATACGAGACATATGAGATATAAAATACGGGAGTCCGGATTTTTACCGGGCTCCCGTATTTTGTGGAGAGACGTTTCCATCAGCGTCTCTTTTTTTCTTTTTCCTTCCACTGAGCCAGCATACGCTCGAATTCCTCTTCCTCGCCGGCCTGCTGTAAGCGCTGGCGTCTTCTCTCACGGCGGCGCGCCAGTTCTTCCGCTTCTTTTTTGCGGCTGTAGACGATCCAGGCGGCAGCGGCGGCTGCAGCTGCTGCAAAAAGAAAGACGGCCACAGCGGGAAGAATGGCGGCTGCTGACAGGTGAGAGCCGGAGGGGGAGGGGCTTTCCTGCGGAGGATCAGAGGGGGAAGCTTCAGGAGAAGCCCCCTGATCCGGAGCGGCAGGATTGTCCTCTGCCTCAGGAAGCGCGACCCCGTCCTTTACCATCAGATAAGCAGTTCCGACTACCCGGTCGTTGTAGCTGTAGGTCATAAGGGCAGCGGCACGCTCCGGCGCACTGGCCGGAAGGGCATCGAGGGAAAGGTCTGCATCGGAGAAAACCGCGCCGTGAGGCAGCGTTATGGCTCGTCCCGGCTCCACTGCCAGGTCAGAGGCCTTAAAGGAGCCTCGTTCGGTCTCCAGAACCTCATCTCCGGTGACATAGCGGGTTTCCTGGCCTGCAATCTCCAGATTCTGGAAGCTGCGGAACCCGAAGGACAAAAGCTCTGTGGTGTCAGCAAAATACTGACGGGGCTGGCCCTTTAAAATGACAGACACCAGCTTCCGGCCGTCCTCCTCGGCGTAGGTGACCAGGGTATTGCCTGCGGCCAGCAGGTATCCGGTTTTGCCGGCTTTGGCGGAGGCGTAGTAAAATTCATCCGATGGCTTTAACAGCCGGTGCTCCTGGGTGATGGTCAGGCCGCCGGGATAATTGGCGGTGGGAGCCAGCTGATGGCTGACGGCGGAGCTGATGGTCAGCAGCTCTTCGTTCTGGTAGGCAGCCTGGGCGATCAGAGCCATATCATGGGCGCTTACATACTGGGTATCTCCGTTCAGGCCGGAGGGATTGTCAAAATGGCTCTCCGTGCAGCCAAGCTCGGCAAGCTTTTGATTCATCATATCCACAAAGGCGGAAATAGAGCCTGCCGTATGCTCCGCCAGAGCATTGGCCGCCTGGTTGGAGGAGACAAGAAGGAGGCCGTAAAGGCAGTCCTCCACGGAAAGAATATCGCCTACAGAGCTTCCCAGCTTGTTGCCGCTGTCGGCCTCCACATTATAACAGGCGTTCTCTGTAAACTCCACCATCTCGTCCAGCTGGCAGTTTTCTATAACCACCAGGGCGGTCAGAATCTTGGTGATACTGGCCGGCGGATAGGGCACATGGATGTTCTGGCCGAACAGGATAGCGCCGGAGTCGACGTCCATGACAATACCGGCCTCGGCCTGGATTCCGGTATCAGAGGGCCAGTCCGGCTTTGCCCAGGCCGTAATAGTAAAAAGCTGGCAGGCCAGCAGGACGGACAGGATCTGTTTTAGCTTTCGATTCAAGGGAAAACCTCCAATTCTGCTCAAATTCACACCTGTTTATCATACCGTATCCTGCTGGAGAATTCAAGGAATATGTTTCTTAAAAATTTGTGAGAATTCCCTCTTCCCATTCGGAAGGTTTTGTAGTATGATAGTACAGGACACCAGATATAGATGGATAAAAAACAAATTTTAACAATATATAGTATTGGTGCCATGAGCAGAAATAAGGAAGGCAAAGGGAGTCAGAAAGTCATGGAAGTAAGGACAAATGTAATCAAACGAAACGGAAAGGAAGTAACCTTCGACATTTCCAAAATTGAGAACGCCATCCGCAAGGCGAATCAGAATGTGGAAAAGATCCATCAGATGAACGAATATCAGATCAAGGCGGTGGCTGATACGATTGCGAATCAGGTGAGAGAGTCCACCCATGCGGTGAATGTTGAGGATATTCAGGACATGGTGGAGACCGGCATCATGGAGATGCGGGGCTACGAGGTGGCGCAGAAGTACGTGCGTTACCGCTATAAGCGGGAGATCACCAGAAAGTCCAATACCACAGACAATGGCATCCTTTCCTTGATTGAACATATAAATGAAGAAGTAAAGCAGGAGAATTCCAACAAGAATCCGATCATCAACTCCACTCAGAGAGACTATATGGCCGGCGAGGTCAGCAAGGATTTAAGCCGCCGTGTACTGCTGCCGGAGGAGATTGTTCAGGCGCATGAGGCAGGTATTATCCATTTCCATGATACCGATTATTATGCCCAGAAGGAGCACAACTGTGATCTGATTAATCTGGAGGATATGCTGCAGAACGGCACGGTAATCAGCGAGACGATGATTGAGAAGCCCCACAGCTTCTTTACGGCCTGCAACGTAACCACTCAGATTGTGGCTCAGGTAGCCAGCAACCAGTACGGCGGACAGTCCTTTACCCTGTCCCATCTGGCGCCCTTTGTGGATATCAGCCGCCAGAAATTAAAAAAGAGCGTCATTGAGGAGCGCCGGGAGTGCGGTGAGAGCCTGGATGAGGCGATCATCAATAAAGTGGTGGAGCGCCGTCTCCGCGAGGAAATCAAGAGCGGTATCCAGACCATCCAGTACCAGCTGATCACGCTGATGACCTGTAACGGACAGGCGCCGTTTGTGACGGTGTTTATGTATCTGGACGAGGTTCCGGCGGGACAGACAAGAGATGATCTGGCGCTGATTATTGAGGAAGTACTGATCCAGAGAATGCAGGGCGTGAAGAACGAAAAGGGCGTGTGGATTACCCCGGCATTCCCGAAGCTGATCTATGTGCTGGACGAGGACAATATTACCGAGGGTTCCAAGTACTGGCATCTGACGGAGCTGGCGGCTGAGTGCACGGCGAAGCGGCTTGTTCCGGACTATATTTCCGCCAAGATCATGAAGGAGTTAAAGAAGGGCAATGTTTATACCTGCATGGGCTGCCGTTCCTTCCTGACGGTGGAGGAGTCCCAGAAGAACCCGGACGGAAGCTACAAGTTCTACGGCCGCTTCAATCAGGGCGTTGTGACCATTAATCTGGTGGATGTGGCCTGCTCTGCAGAAGGAGACATGGACCGGTTCTGGCAGATTCTCGATGAGCGCCTGGAGCTGTGCCACAGAGGGCTGCGGTGCCGTCACGAAAGACTTTTGGGCACCATTTCCGATGTGGCTCCGATTCTCTGGCAGAACGGTGCCCTGGCCCGCCTTAAGAAAGGGGAGACGATTGATAAGCTTTTGTTTAACGGCTACTCCACCATTTCCCTGGGATACGCGGGACTTTACGAGATGTGCGTGCGCATGACCGGAAAGTCTCATACCTCACCGGAGGGCAAGCCCTTTGCCTTAAGCGTGATGCAGCGGTTAAACGACAAGTGCGCCGAGTGGAAGGCAGCTGAGAATATCAGCTATTCCGTATACGGAACCCCCATGGAGTCCACTACCTACAAGTTTGCCAAGGCTCTGCAGAAGCGGTTCGGCATTATTCCGGGTGTTACGGACAAGAACTACATTACAAACAGCTACCACGTACATGTATCTGAGGAAATCGACGCCTTTGACAAGCTGAAATTCGAGTCGGAATTCCAGAAGCTGTCTCCCGGCGGAGCCATCAGCTATGTGGAGGTGCCGAATATGCAGAACAACATTCCGGCAGTGCTGACGGTGATGAAGTTTATTTATGACAATATCATGTATGCAGAGCTGAACACAAAGAGCGATTACTGCGAGTGCTGCGGCTACGACGGCGAGATTAAGATCGTGGAGGATGTTTCCGGCAAGCTGGTCTGGGAGTGCCCCAACTGCGGCAACCGGGATCAGGACAAGATGTCCGTGGCCCGCAGAACCTGCGGCTATATCGGAACCCAGTTCTGGAACCAGGGACGGACCCAGGAGATCCGCGACAGGGTGCTTCATCTGTAAGTTAAAT